>DATCKT010000158.1:0-6962 GCA_036562195.1 Limnochordales bacterium | reverse complement strand
GGCGCGAAGATCCCCAAGGGCGTGCTGCTCGTCGGCCCGCCCGGGACCGGTAAGACGCTGCTCGCGCGTGCGGTGGCCGGCGAGGCCGGTGTGCCGTTCTTCAGCATCAGCGGTTCGGATTTCGTGGAGATGTTCGTCGGCGTGGGCGCCTCGCGGGTGCGCGACCTGTTTGACACCGCCAAGAAGAACGCGCCGTGCATCGTCTTTATCGACGAGTTGGACGCGGTGGGCCGGCAGCGGGGCGCGGGCCTCGGCGGCGGCCATGACGAGCGGGAGCAGACCTTGAACCAGATGCTGGTGGAGATGGACGGCTTTGAGCCCAACACCGGCATCATCGTGATGGCGGCCACCAACCGGCCGGACGTTTTGGACCCGGCGCTTTTGCGGCCCGGGCGGTTTGACCGCAAGATCGTCGTGGACCGGCCGGACATCAAGGGGCGCGAGGAGATCCTCAAGGTGCACGCCCGCAACAAGCCGTTGGCCAAGGACGTGGACCTGAAGGTGATCGCCCGGCGTACGCCCGGTTTCTCCGGCGCCGACTTGGAGAGCGTCATGAACGAGGGCGCGATCCTGGCGGCCCGGCGCAACAAGAAGGAGATCACCATGGCCGAGCTGGAGGAGGCCATTGACCGGGTCATCCTGGGACCGGAGCGCAAGGGCCGGGTGCTGACGCCGCGGGTCAAGGAAGTGTACGCGTACCACGAGGCGGGCCATGCGCTGGTGGCGCACTATCTGCCCCATGCCAATCCGGTGCACAAGGTCACCATCATCGGGCGCGGCATGGCCGGCGGGTACACGCAGTTCCTGCCGCGGGAGGAGCGCTCGTACCTCATGACCCGCTCCGAGCTTATGGATGAGCTGGCGGCGGCGCTGGGCGGGCGGGCCGCGGAGGAGCTTAAGTTCAAGGAGATCAGCACCGGCGCCAAGGGCGACCTGGAGGAAGTGACGCGCCTCGCCCGCAAGATGGTCATGGAGTGGGGCATGAGCGAGCGCCTTGGGCCCCAGGCCTTTGGCCGGCCGGCGGAGGAGAACATCTTCCTGGGCCGGGACATCGCCCGCGATCGCAACTACAGCGAAGAGGTCGCGGCCGCCATCGACCAGGAAGTGCGCAGCATCATCGACCAGGCCTACCAGACGGCCCGCAACGTGCTCCAGGAGCACTGGGAGGAGCTGGAGGCGGTGGCCGCAGCCCTCATCGAGCGGGAGACGCTGACCCGCAAGGAGTTCCTGGAGATCATCGGGCAGGAGGATAAGGCCGAGGAGCCGCTCGTGGCGGGCGATGCCGTGGAGGCGCCCAAGGCGGCTGCGGCCGTGGACCGGCCCAATCCGGAGGTGGCTGCGGGCGGGGCGCGGCCTTCGGGCGGCAAGCCGGCGGCGCCCGAGCGGGAAGAGCTGGTGCTGGATAAGCCCAAGCATCCCAAACCCGCCATCGGGCTGGAGTAACCGGGGACACGGCTTGACGCCCGTCGCGAAAACAGGTTTTGGTGCTCAACCGCGTCCGGCGGAGGGCCCCGGCCAATCGGCCGGGGCCTTTGCAACAGTGCGCGCCGGCGTACCGGCGCACCATCGTACGGGCGCACCATCGTACCGGCGCACCATGGGGACGGGACGGCGGCGCGGGAGGTTTTGGCCATGGCGGATCGGGTGTCCCTGCGCAACATGGTGTTCTACGCGTACCACGGAGTCCACGCCGGCGAGCGGGAGACGGGCCGCCGCTTCGAGGTGGACGTCGACTTGTACGCCGACTTGCGCCCGGCCGGCGAGAGCGATGCCCTGGAGCGGACGGCCAACTACGGGCAGATCTACCGCATCGTCAAGGCTGTGGTGGAGTCCGGCCCCTACAACCTGCTGGAGGCCATCGCGGAAAAGATCGCGGCCCAATTGAGGGGGACGTTCGCCGCCCAACGGGTCACGGTCCGGGTCCGCAAGGTGCACCCGCCGGTGGGCGGCCCGGTGGATTACGCGGAGGTAGAGATCACCCGGCCGGCATGACCCGGCCCGTGGGGAGGCCCGGGACGGTGCGCACGCCTGTTTCCCGGCCCGCGGGGGACAAGGCTGCGGGGTGGGCGGAAGAGGGTATGGTGTCGAACGATCAGGGTGTTGAGGATGTTCCGGCGCCTGAGCGCGTGCTCTCCGGCTTGGACCGAGCCTTCTACCGGCAACTCGTCTATCTGCCGGAAACCGGCTCCACCAACGATGTGGCCCGCGAGCAGGCCCGGGCCGGGGCGCCGGAAGGCACGGTGATCGTGGCCGACCGGCAGACCCAAGGCCGCGGCCGGCGCGGGCGGGCGTGGGCGTCGCCGGCGGGCACCGGCTTGTGGTTCTCGATCCTGCTGCGGCCGCCGATCCCGCCCCGGGAAGCGCCGCTCTTGGCGCTGCTGGCGGCGGCGGCGGTCCGGGAGGCGGTGGCGGAGGCGGGCGCGACTGTCCTCATCAAATGGCCCAACGACGTGGTGGCCCTCGTCGGGCGCAAGCTGGCCGGGATTCTCGTGGAGATGGACGCCACGCACGACCGTATCCGCCACTGCGTGGTGGGCATCGGGGTCAACGTCAACCAGCGCCCGGAGGATTTCCCGCCGGAGCTGCGGGCGGAGGCCGTGTCCGTGCGGGGGCTGGCCGGTCGACCGGTGGAACGGGTGCCCTTGCTGCAGGCCATTCTCGCCGGTTTCGCTGCGCGCTACCGGCAAGCGCTGGAGAGCGGCTTCGGCCCGCTGCTGGACGAGGTGCGCCGGCACTCCGCCACCCTGGGCCGGGACGTGTGGGTGGTGGAGACGACGGGCGAGGTCTGGGAAGGGCGGGCCGTCGCGATTCAGGGCGATGGCGCCCTCCTGGTGCAGCCGGCCGGGGGCGGCCCCGCTCGCGCCGTGTACGCGGCCGATGTGTCCATTCGGCCGGCGGGCCCGCCCGCGGCCCATGGCGCGGCGGACGACGGCGCGCCCGCGGGAACTTAGCGTGTCGTGACGAAGATATACTCAATGCCGGCGCGGGAGCCGGCGCATAGGGAGGCGATGCGGGATGCAGGCACATTCGAGGGCGACCCTTCCCACCCGCCAGCTGGTGCTGGCGGCCATGTTCGCCGCCGTCACGTCAGTGCTGGCGTACGTGCGGATCCCACTGCCCATGAGCCCGGTGCCCATTACCGGGCAAACTTTTGGCATGATGCTGGCCGGGCTGCTCTTGGGCCCGCGCCTGGGCGCCCTCTCGCAGGCGGTTTACTTGCTAATGGGTGTGGCCGGCCTGCCGGTGTTTGCGGGCGGCACTGCGGGGCTGGGCGTCCTGGTGGGCCCCACCGGCGGCTATCTGTGGGGCCACGTGGCCGGCGCCTACGTGGCCGGGCTCGTGGCGGGCCCTGACCCCGGCGTACCGGCCGGCGGCGGGCCGTTGCCCGGGCGGCCGGGGACCGGCAAGATGTTTGGGCGCAGCCTGGTGGGGGCGGTGCTGGGCGGCATCGTGGTGGTGTACAGCCTAGGTGTCGTCCAGCTGGCCATGGTCACCGGGATGAGCTGGGAGGCGGCGCTGATGGCCGGCGCCGTGCCGTTCGTGCCTGGGGACCTCCTGAAGGCCGTGGCTGCGGCCGCGGTGGCGGTGCGCCTGGCGCCCGTGGTTTCCATGGCACCGGTGCGGGCGGAGCCGGCGTCCCGGTAAGCCGGGTGTCCAAAGACAGCGGCGACCGCCTGGACGAGCCCAGCGACCGCAGCGAGGAGGTGCCAGGCCATGACGGAGCGCATCACGGTGATCGGCGGAGGCCTCGCCGGCTCGGAAGCCGCCTGGCAAGCGGCCCACCAGGGCGTGGAGGTGGACCTCTACGAAATGCGGCCGGTGCGCCAAACCCCGGTCCACCGCACCGACAAGCTGGCGGAGCTGGTGTGCACCAACTCCCTGGGTTCCAACCAGATCACGAGCGCCAGCGGCCTGCTGAAGGCGGAGATGCGGCGCTTGGGCTCGCTCATCATCGCAGCCGCCGATGCCCACGACGTGCCCGCCGGCGCGGCCTTGGCGGTGGACCGGGACAAGTTCGCGGGCGCCGTCAGCGAAACGCTGGCCCGCCATCCCCGGGTGCGCATTCACCGGGAAGAGGTCACCTCCATTCCCGCTGACGGCGTCGTCGTCATCGCCTCGGGGCCGCTGACCTCGCCGGCCCTGGCGGAAGCCATCCAAGCCTTCACCGGCGAGTACGACCTGTACTTCTACGACGCCGCGGCGCCCATCGTCACGGCGGAGTCCATCGACTGGGACAAGGGTTTCTGGGCGTCCCGCTACGGCAAGGGCGAGGGCGACGACTATTTCAACTGCCCGCTGACCAAGGAAGAGTACGATCGTTTTTACGAGGCGCTCATCACGGCCGAAGTGCACCAGGGCCACCTCGCGGAAGAGATGCGGTTCTTCGAGGGCTGCATGCCCATCGAGGACATCGCCGCCCGGGGCAAAGACACGCTGCGCTTCGGCCCGATGAAACCGGTGGGGCTCATCGACCCCCGCACGGGGCGGCGCCCGTATGCGGTGGTGCAGCTGCGCAAGGAGAACCGCGCGGGCACGCTGTTCAATCTCGTGGGCTTCCAGACCCGCATGAAGTGGGGTGAGCAGAAGCGGGTCCTGCGGCTCATCCCGGCGCTGGCCAACGCCGAGATCGTGCGCTACGGGGTCATGCACCGCAACACGTTCATCAACGCGCCGCGGGTGCTTTTGCCCACGTACCAGGTGCGCAAGGAGCCGCGGGTGTTCTTCGCGGGCCAGATCACGGGCGTTGAGGGCTATGTGGAGTCGGCCGCGTCGGGGCTTTTGGCGGGCCTCAACGCCGCTCGGCTGGCGCGTGGCCAGGAGCCACTCGTGCTGCCCGAGGAAACTATGCTGGGCGCCCTGGCCCACTACATCACCTCTGCGGATCCGCGCCATTTCCAGCCGATGAACAGCAACTTCGGGCTGCTGCCGCCCTTGCCGGACCCGCCGCGCGACAAGGCGCTGCGCAAGCAGCAGATGGTGGACCGGGCGCTTAAGCGCCTTGAGGAGTTCATCCAGGCCAACGGGTTGACGCCGCCGAGCCCGGCGCTCGCGCCCGCCGCGGAGTTGACGATAGTCCATGAGCCCTGAGGCGAGCTGGAAATCGGTGCCGGGCGAAGCCGGCGCCAGGGAGCCCGGCGCCAGCGAGCCCGGCGGCAGCGGGTTCCCCGGAGCGGAGTCCAGCCGAGGGCAGACAGATCCGGGGGCGGAGCTGCGCCGGCTGCCAGCGGTGGACCAGCTGCTCCAGGCCCCCGCTGTGGCTGCCGCCGCGGCCGGCCTGCCGCGCCCCTTGGTCGTAGACGCGGTGCGGGCCGCCATCGAAGAGACCCGCCAGCGGATACGCGCGGGCGCGCCGGCGCCCGGCCTTGCGGAGCTCGCGCAGCTGGCCGCCGGATCGGTGCAATCCCTGCGCCGGCGGCTGCTCACGCCCGTCATCAACGCCACCGGCGTCGTGCTCCACACCAACCTCGGCCGGGCCCCGCTGAGCGCGGCGAGCCTGGCCGCCATGCAGGCCGTCGCGTCCGGCTATAGCAATTTGGAGTATGAGGTGGACGCCGGCCGGCGTGGTTCCCGCCACGTGCACGGCGAAACGCTGCTCACCCGGCTCACGGGCGCCGAGGCGGCCATGGTGGTCAACAACAACGCCGCGGCGGTGCTGCTGGCCCTGAGCGCCCTGGCGCACGGGCGCGAGGTGATCATCTCGCGCGGCGAGATGATCGAGATCGGCGGCGCGTTTCGCATTCCCGACGTCATGGTGCAAAGCGGCTGCATCCTGCGGGAAGTGGGCACCACCAACCGCACGCACCTGCGCGATTACGAGCAGGCCATCGGGGAGCAGACCGCGGCCATCCTGAAGGTGCACCCCAGCAACTACCGGATGATCGGTTTCACCGCGTCGGTCTCCACCCGGGAGCTGGCGGCGCTGGCCCACCGCCGCGGTCTTATCCTCATCGAGGATCTGGGCAGCGGCGTGCTGGTGCCGACGGAGGCGTACGGCCTCGCCCACGAGCCGACCGTGCAGGAAACGGTGGCGGCGGGGGCTGACTTGGTGACGTTCAGCGGGGACAAGCTTCTGGGCGGTCCCCAGGCGGGCGTCATCGTTGGCCGGCGGGACCTGGTGGAGCGGTGCCGGCGCCACCCGCTGGCCCGCGCCGTGCGGGTGGACAAGCTGACGCTGGCCGCATTGCAGGCCACGTTGCAGCACTACCTGGACGGCGCGGCGGAGGAGATCCCCGTTTACCGCATGCTGGCCCGCACTCAGGAAGAGCTGGCCCGCCGGGCGGAGGCCATTCGGGAGCAGGTGGACCGGCGATGGCGACAGGGGGCGGAAGCCCGGGCGCAAAACGGGGGACCGGCGCGCTGGCGGGCCGCCGTCCGCGTCGTGCGCACCACATCCACCGTGGGCGGGGGCTCGCTCCCCGGCGAAGGGCAGCCCAGCGCGGCGGTGGCGGTCACCGTGCACCCGCAGCCGGCCGCCGCGGGCGCGGACACGCCGCGACCGGCGTCTCCTGCGGGCGTGGAGGCCTTGGCCGCGGCGCTGCGCCGCCGGCAGCCGCCCATCATCGGCCGCATCGAGGACGACGTGCTGCTTTTGGACTTGCGCGCGGTCCATCCCGCCGAGGATGAACTGCTGGCCCTTGGCCTGGCAGCGGCCTTGGAGGAGATCGGGTGTACGTTATAGGCACCGCCGGGCACATCGATCACGGCAAGAGCACGCTCATCCGCGTTCTCACGCAGATGGACCCCGACCGGCTCAAGGAAGAGCAAGCCCGCGGCATGACCATCGATCTGGGCTTCGCGTGGCTGACGTTGCCGTCCGGCCGGGAAGTGGGGATCGTCGACGTGCCGGGGCACCACCGCTTCATCCGCAACATGCTGGCCGGCGTCGGCGGCATCCGGCTGGTGCTCTTCGTGGTGGCGGCCAACGAAAGTTGGATGCCCCAGTCCCAGGAGCACCTGGAGAT
>DATCKT010000157.1:0-1656 GCA_036562195.1 Limnochordales bacterium | reverse complement strand
GTGGACGTCATGGAGGGCGTCGCGGGCATTGCGGTCGGCGGCCAGGGGCATCTGGCCGGGCGGTGGGCGCTGGCGGGGCAGGCGGCTGCGCTTGTGGGCGGGGGCGGGCGGCTGGTTACCCGAAAGGCGGTCTACAGTGCGGCCACGATTACGGTGGATGCGGCGGGCGACGTGCGGGGGGCGCACCTGCCGCTGGGCGCGGCCGCGCCGGTGGCGATGGACGCGCAGGGTGTCATGGCGGCCCGGGTGCGGCTGCGGAGCCAGCCGCTGGCCGTGGCCCTGCCGACCTTCGGCAATTTGCTCCTGTACCGGTTCGCCTCACCGTACCCGCCGCAGATCCACGTTATCCAGCGCGTGTCGCTGGGCGGGCCGTTCTGGGCCGAGCAGGTGGTGGCCGTGCTAGGGCTGGCCCCCGGGGCTTGCCCGTACACCGAAGCGGTCCATCTGGAGCAACTGTATGGGCCAGAGGGGCTGGAGAACCAGACGGTCCAGCACACGCTGACGCTGACAGTGCCGGGTGATCACCCGGATGCGGCCTACGTGCAGGCGGGGAACCTGCTGGTCTTCCGGGACCTGGACGGGAACTTCCAGGCGTTCGAGATCCGCCGCACCGAAGCGGAGCGTGCCGATGCGCTGCGGATCCGTGTGCAGGCGACGCACGTCATGATGGAGCTCGCCGATGAGTGGATCGATGGAGAGACCACGCTGCCGAGTGCGACAGCGCAGGAAGCCCTTGTAGCCATCCTCCAGGGCACGCTTTGGGAGCCGGGAATCGTGGAGGACCTGGGCCAGCACCAGATCACCGTGGGCTACCAGAGCGTGCTGGAGGCGCTGACACACTTCGTGCGGGTCTTCCGGGCGGAGCTGGCGTTTCGCGTGGAGTTTTCGGGCCAGCAGATCATCCGCCGACGGGTGGACGCCTTTGTGCAACGGGGGAGTCGGCGGGGGAAGCGGTTCGAGGCGCGCAAGGACCTGCGGAGCATCCGGCGGACGGTGGACGACACGGAACTAAAGACGGCCCTGTATGGGTACGGCAAAGAGGACGAGGCCGGCAACCGGGTGACCTTCGAGGGCGTGGAGTGGGAGGAGTGGCGCGGCCACCCGACAGACAAGCCGCTGGGACAGCGGTGGGTCGGCGATCCCGAGGCCCTGGGCCAGTGGGGCCGGTCGGGCCGGCATCGTTTCGGCGTCTATGAGGACTCGGAGGAGACCGACCCGGTGCGGCTCCTGGAGAAGACGTGGGCGCGGTTGCAGGAGCTGAAGGAGCCGAAGGTGACGTATGAGATCGACGCCCTGGAGCTGGAGCGGCTGGCCGGCTACCGGCATGAGACGATCCGGATCGGCGACACGGTGTCGATTGTGGACCCGGCGTTCCAGCCGCCGCTCCGGGTGCAGGGCCGGGTGGTGCAGATCGAGCGGGACCTGCTAGACCCGCGGCAGACGAAGGTGCTGATCGGGAACTACTTGCCGTCCATCTTCCCGGCGCTGGTGGGGTGAGGGCCGTGAGCGAGCTGCGGATGCAGGACCTTGTCCCGCCGGGGTGGCGGCGGGTGCTGGTGCAGACGGCGGCCGACCCGAGGGAGCTCGCCCGAAAGGTCGGCCGCTTTCGCGTCCTGCGGCGCTACCGGCATTGGCAGGGGATGCTCATCGCGGCCC
>DATCKT010000143.1:0-5489 GCA_036562195.1 Limnochordales bacterium | reverse complement strand
GTCCCTCGGTGGGTCCCATTATACCACAGGCCGCAAAGCGGTTACAACCGACCCGCCGAGCCCACCTGCCGCTGCCGCACCGCCTCGAACAGCAACACCGCAGCGGTCACGGCGGCGTTGAGGGACTCGACGCCCGGTCGCATGGGAAGATGCACCACCGCCGCCGCCGCTTCCCGCAGCTCAGGACTGACGCCGTGGGCCTCGCTGCCGACGACCAGGGCAAAGGGGCGCCGCCAGTCCGCGTCCGTGTACGGCACCGGCCCGCGGGCGTCGGCCACCATCAAGGCCAGTCCCAACGCCTCCGCCGCACCGGCGATCTCTTCCGGCGTCATCCGCTGCCGGTGGGGGACGAGAAACAGGGCGCCCATGGACGCGCGCAGCGCCTTTGGCTCATACAGGTCGGCGCTTCCGGCCCGGGACCAGAGGGCCGCGCCCGTGGCCGCAGCCGTCCGGACCAGCGTACCCAGGTTGCCCGGGTCTGCGATGCCGTCGGCGACGACCAGCATGCTGCACCCGGCAAACCCCCGCAGGTCGGCTTCCTGCATGTGGGCGACGGCTACGATCCCCTGGGGCGTCCGGGTATCGCTCATGTGGGCCAAAACCCGTTCGGCGACCGCCGTCACGGGCACGCCCCGCTGGACCAGGGCCTCCACTAGTCTCCGGCCCCGCTCGCTGTCGGCCAGCTCGGGCACCAGGAAAACCTCCTGCAGGCGCGCGCCGGCCGCCAGCGCCGTCTCGATGAGCCGAACTCCTTCCAGCAGGCACAGACCCTGGGCGCGCCGCTCCGCCGCCCGCTTGAGCGCGCGGACGGCCTTGACGCGCGGGTTGGCCGTGCTGGTTAGCGCCGGCCCGCGTCCCACGGCCTTGTCCATGGCCCGCCGCCTCCCGCCGTGCCCATACCGGGGTCCACACCGAGATGAACCTCGGGCTTTCAACCCAGCTCAACCCAGATCAACTACAAAAAGAAAGCACCCGGACGCCCGAGTGCTTCTCGGCCAGCTAGTTGCAGGTCAGCCGTTACAGGCCCAACTGCTGCCGGGCCACGTTCACTAGCTGCCCAAAGGCCTCCTGGTCATGGACGGCCAGATCGGCCAGCATCTTGCGGTCCACCGCCACGCCCGCCTTGTGCAGGCCGTTGATGAGGCGGCTGTAGGACAAGCCCTGGCTGCGGGCCGCGGCGTTGATGCGGGTAATCCACAGGCGCCGGAACTCCCGCTTGCGGTTGCGCCGGTCCCGGTACGCATACGTCAGGGACTTAAGCACCTGCTGGTTGGCGGCGCGGAAGGTCTTGCTCTTGCGGCCCCAGTAGCCCTTGGCCAGCTTCAGGATCTTCTTATGGCGGCGCCGGGTGACGACGCCCCCCTTGACTCTCGACACTGGACGACAACCTCCCCTATCACACCCGGCAAACAATCACTTCCCGCCGGCGTCCGCTCCGGCCGCGCCCCATGCTCACACCGCCGCCGTCGCCGGTCCGGCGCCAGCGCGGTGCAGCTCGCTCCTACAGTTCCAACGTACCGATCAGGGCGCGGCCGCCTGCCTCAGGCGTACGGCAACAGATGCCGCACCCGGCGCTGCTCGGCCTCGCTCAGCACCTGGTCGGCCCGCAGGCGGCGCTTGCGGCGGGACGACTTCTTTTCCAGCAAATGGCTCCGAAAGGCGCGGTGCTTCATGAACTTGCCGCTGCCGGTCTTCTTAAAGCGCTTGGCCGCGCCCCGGTGGGTCTTGAGCTTAGGCACCGATTCTCCTCCTCACGACGACGAACTTTGCGGGGCAGCCTGGGATCTGGCCTCCTGCGGCTTGGGCGCCAGGATCATGATCATCTGCCGGCCCTCAACCCGGGGCGGGCGCTCCACCGCCGACACAGCCTGCAACTGGTTCGCCAAATCCATCAGCTTGTCGCGGGCCAGGTCCGCATGGACGATCTCCCGGCCGCGAAAACGAACCGTGATCTTGACCTTGTCCCCGTCCCGCAGAAACCGCTCCGCATTGCGCAACTTGATCTGAAAATCGTGCTGGTCGATTTTCGGGGTCATGCGCAGTTCCTTGACGGTGGTGGCCTTCTGCCGCTTGCGCACGTCCCGCTCCCGCTTGGACTGCTCGTACCGGAACTTGCCGTAGTCCATGATGCGGCAGACGGGCGGTTGGGCGTTAGGGGCCACCTCCACCAGGTCGAGATTGCGCTCCTGCGCCAGCAACAGGGCTTCCCGGGTAGGCATGATGCCGAGCTGCTCGCCCTCGGGGCTGATCACCCGCACTTCCCTTACCCGGATCTCCCCGTTGACCCTCAAATCTCTGCTAATGTCTTACCACCTCCAAAGTCTTCCCCACCGCGCCCCGCACCACCCGCCGCTCCGGCAACAGAAAAGCGGGTGCCGAAGGTGCACCCGCTCACCGGTCCGTTCCCCGCCGGACGCGCGGCACGGCGCGTCGTTGCTTGCGGACGGCCTTCCTCTAGACCCTGGGAACAACCGCGCAGGCGTTCCAGGGTGAGAAGCGGGGCGCGCTTCTGCTTGCTGCGGCTCCGGTCCTTGCTCGACGTCTCGGCGAAACCTACGGCGCCGGCCTTTCGTGCGGCCGGCCGGTTTCCGTCCGCGGGGGATCACGTGTTCCCCCATCGGATCAAGCGCTGTAAGTATACCACAGCGTTTCCGCGGCCGTCAATCCAAGGCGCGGCTGGCGATCTCGCCCTTGATGCGCTCGATGACCGCGTCCAGGGGCATGCTCCCCTGGTCCCCCAGGCGCCGGTGGCGCACCGCCACGGTGCCCGCCTCCACTTCCTTGTTACCCACCACCAGCATGTAGGGGATCTTCTGCACTTGGGCCTCGCGGATCTTGTAGCCGATTTTCTCGTTGCGATCATCCAGCTCGGCCCGGATGCCCGCGGCCGCAAGCCGCTGCCGCACCTGCGCGCCGTAGGCCACGTGGTCGCTGCCGATGGGCAGCACCCGCACCTGCACCGGCGCCAGCCACACCGGGAAGGCGCCCGCGAAGTGCTCCACCAAGATGCCGATGAACCGCTCCAACGTTCCCATGATGGCCCGGTGGATCATGACCGGCCGCTTGTGGCTCCCGTCCCGGTCCACGTAATAGAGGTCGAACCGCTCCGGGAACTGAAAGTCCAGCTGCACCGTGGCGCACTGCCACTTGCGGCCCAGGGCGTCGGTGACGTCAAAGTCCAGCTTGGGCCCGTAGAAGGCGCCGTCCTTGGGATTGACGGTGTACTCCCGGCCCGCCGCCTCCAGCGCCCGCACCAGGGCGGCCTCCGCCCGCTCCCAGGTTTCCAACTCGCCCATGTAGTCGTCGGGACGGGTGGACAGCTTGATGGTGTAGGTCATGCCAAAAGCCTTGTAGATCTCGTCCACCAGCTCCAGGACTTCGGCGATCTGCTCCTCGATCTGGTCTTCCCGCAGGAAGATGTGGGCGTCGTCCTGGTGCATGCCCCGCACCCGCAAGGCGCCGTGCAGCGTCCCTGAGGCCTCAAAGCGGGACAAGGGCCCGTACTCGGCAAACTTCACCGGCAGGTCCCGGTACGAGTGCACCTTTTGCGCATACAGCAGGCAGTGGCCGGGGCAGTTCATGGGCTTGACGCCCATCTTCTCGCCGCCGGCGTCGATGAGGAACATGTTGTCCTTGTAGTGGGCCCAGTGGCCCGAGGTCTCCCACAGCGTCGTCCGGTAGATCCAGGGCGTACTGACCTCAAGATAACCCCGGGGCTCCTGCAGCTCGCGGGAGAAGTCCACGAGCGTCCGGTAAAGCTGGTACCCCTTGGGGTGCCAGAACACGAACCCCGGCGCTTCCTCTTTGAAGCTGAAGAGATCCAGCTCCCGGCCGAGCCGCCGGTGGTCGCGGCGTTCAGCTTCGGCCAGCATCTGGAGGTACCGGTCCAGCTCCTCCTGGCTCGCAAACGCGGTGCCGTAGATGCGCTGCAGCATCGGGCGGCTGCTGTCGCCCCTCCAGTAGGCCCCGGCTACGCTGCGCAGGGCGAAGGCCTTGATGCGCCCCGTGGACGGGATGTGGGGGCCGCGGCACAGATCGATGAACTCGCCCTGCTGGTAAAAGCTGGGCCGGGGATCGTCCAGGCCCTCCAAGATCTCAACCTTGTAGTTTTCGCCCCGTTGCCGGTAAAACTCGATGGCCGCGTCCCGGTCCATCTCGCTGCGGGAGAAGGGGTAGTCTTCCTTTATAATGCGCCGCATCTCTTCCTCGATGGCCTTGAGGTCGTCGGGCGTCAGCGGCCGCGGCACGTCAAAGTCGTAGTAGAAACCGTTCTCGATGGGCGGCCCGATGGCCAGGCGCGCCTCGGGGATGAGCCGCTTCACCGCCTGCGCCATCACGTGGGCCGTGCTGTGGCGGAGCACCTCCAGCCCCGCGTCGGTCTCCGGCGTCAGGAGTTCCAGCTCGGCGTCCTCCTCCAGCCGGTAGGACAGGTCCACCAGCTTGCCGTTGACGCGGGCCACCAGCGCCTCCCGGGCGATGCGCCCGCCCAGGTCCTTGGCCACCTCCGCGACGGTCGTGCCCCGCGCGTACTCCCGCACCGCACCGTCGGGCAGCCGCACGGCCACCCGGTTGGCCATGGCCTGTTCGTCCGCCATCACGCTCACACTCCTTGGCGTATCATCGTTGAGTCTTGCTTCCCCGACATGGTGTCGTTGTCTTGCTTCCCCGACATGGGCTTTCGCCCATGCCTGGCGGGCCGTCCCCCCGCCGCAGCGCCACCGCCTGCCAGGGCGGCGATGGACGACGGCCCCCAAAAAAAGAACTCCCGTCCCACGCGGGACGAGAGTCCTGCTCTCGCGGTTCCACCCGGCTTGGCGACCAGCGCCTGCACGCGGTGGCGCTGGACCACCCACCTCTTGCGGCGGTAACGGCGCCCACCGGCCTCGCTTACTGGGGCGGCCCATCAGGCTCCGCCCGTTCGGCAGGCGGCTTGGAGGGGGTTTTCCGGAGCTCCGCCGGCCGGCGCTCTCAGCCGCTGACGCCGGCTCTCTGGGCGGCGGGAACCGCCCCGTACTCGTCCTCCGCATTGCCTTTGTCGTGCGATCCCGCTGCTGCTCCAGAAGCCGCGCTGCGGCGCGGCGGCCTAGACCTCCACTTTGCCGAAAGCTCGTCCTGTGGTCTTGCCGCCGCCCGGGCGTGGCTTCGAGCCGTGCGTTGGCTTCATTATAGGAATCCCCGCCCGTTGTGTCAACGGACGAACCGTCAACCCGCCGGGTTTCCCGGCAGGAAAAGCATCATTACCGCCATCTGCACCAAGCCGATGAGAAACCCCAGCACCGCGCCAAAGAGGACGATGGCCCGCAGCTCCCGGCCGGCGACCCGCACCGCCAGGTCTTCTAAGCCATCGAGGTCCAATGCCAGCAGCTTGTCGGTCACCAGCGCCGCCACGTCGATTTGCTCCGCCACCCGGCGGCGCAGCCGGTCCAGCAGGGGGTCCAGCAGGACTTCGGTTTCCCGGGCCACCGCGTCCCGCACGTAAGCCACCACGG
>DATCKT010000142.1:0-5222 GCA_036562195.1 Limnochordales bacterium | reverse complement strand
GTGAACTGGGCGGTGGCCACCGCCACCACCGTGGCGCCCGGCGGAGTGGACAGGTAGAAAGCGGCGTACAACCCGATCCACGTGGCCGCCAGCCCGCACGCCACCGCTGCCACCATCAGCCGCTCCAGCCGGCGCATGAACAACGACGCGGTGGCCGCCGGCGTGATCATCAGCGCGACGACCAGCACGACCCCCACGGCCTGCAGCGACACGACCACCGTCAGCGCGACGAGGGACAAGAGGAGCCACTGCAGGCCGGCCACAGGGACGCCAGCGGCCTCCGCGCCGCTGGGGTCGAAGCTGATGTACACCAGGTGCCGGAAGCTGGCCACGAGCACCCCGCCGGTGATGGCCGCGGCGGCTAGGATCCAGTAGATGTCTTCTGGCCGGATGGCGAGCACGGAACCGACCAGCAGCGCCGTCAGGTCGCCCGTGAAGTTGGGCCGGGTGGCCAAGCCCAGCACGCCCAGGGCGAAGGCGCCGGTGAACACGATGGCCAGCGACGTGTCTGCCCGCAGGCCCGCCTTGCGGCCGAGCACCGTCAGGCCGGCGGCCGTGGCCAGGGCAAAGGCCAGCGCCCCCACGTGCAGCGGCAGGCCCAACAGCATGGCCGCCACCAGGCCGCCGAAGGACGCGTGGGCGATGGCGTCGCCGATGAAGGCGAGCCCCTTGAGCATGACAAAGGCACCCACCACCCCGGCCAGCACGGCGATCAGGGAGACGCCCAGGAAGGCACGGGTCATGAACCCGTACTGAAAAGGCTCCGCCAGGAACTCAAGTGCGGTGCTCAAAGATGGTCACCCGTCCCTCGGCGGTCACCAGCGGCACGTGCCGGCCAAAGACGGCCTGCAGGTGCTCGGGTTTGAGGGCTTCGGCCGGCGGTCCCTGGCATACGACCTCGCCCCGCAGGCACAGCACGGTGTCGAAATGGTCGGTCAGGCAATTGAGATCGTGCGTGGTCGCGATGACGGTGCGACCTTCCCGCTTCAGATCATTGAGGACGTCCAGAAGCTCGTGTTGGGCAGGCGCGTCCAGCCCCGTGGCGGGTTCGTCCAAGAGGATAAGCTGGGCGTCTTGCAGGAGGGCCCGGGCGATGAGCACCCGCTGCCGCTGGCCCCCCGACAGGGCGCCGATGGGCCGCTCTGCTTCGCCGGCCAGCCGCACCCGCTCCAGGGCCGCCATGGCCGCCGTGAAGGCGTCCTTGCCCGGCGGGCGCCACCAGGGCGTGCGGGCCAGCACGCCCTGCAGCACCACGTCCACGGCCCGGATGGGAAAGTCCCAGTCGATATGCTCGCTTTGGGGGAGGTAGGCCAGCAGGTGGCCGGCTTGTCCGGGAGGCCGCCCCAGCACCCGCACGGTGCCCTTGAGCGGCCGCAATTGCCCGACCAGGGTGCGCAGCAACGTCGACTTGCCCCCGCCGTTGGGCCCGATGATGGCCGCCGACGTGCCGCACGGCACCGTCCAGCTGACGTTGCGCAGCACGATGCGGTCGTCGTAGGCGACCGTCAGGTTCTGGACTTCCACGCAGATGCGTGCGCCGTCCCCGGCCATGGCCGCCCTCCTTCCGTGTCAAATGGCCTTGCCCCGTCCGCACCGGCAGCCGCCCGGTGCGCCGCAATCCCGGCTTTCACTCCAGCAGCGCCACCAGGGTTTCGGCATTGGCCCGCATCATGGCGATGTAGCTGGGTACGTCGTCGGTCAGGGAGTCGGTGTACAGCACGCCGATCCGGGCGCCCGCTTCTGCGGCCAGCGCTTCCGCGAAGCGCGGGTTGATCTGCGGCTCCACAAACACCGCGGGCACCCGCTTTTCCCGCATCACCCGCACGAGCCGGGCCATGACCTGGGCCGACGGCTCGTGATCCGGGCTTTGCACCAGAGACCCGGCCAATTCCAGGCCGTACCGCTCCGCCATATACGCGTAGGCGTTGTGATAAGTGATCAGCACCCGCCGTTCCGGCGGGATGCGCCGCATCTGCGCTTGAAACCAGCGGTCCAGCTCCTCCAGCTCCGCCACGTAGGCGTCCGCCCGGGCGCGGTAGTACTGGGCCCCCTCGGGATCGCGGGACGCGAGGGCCTGCTCGATGCGGCGCACGTACTGGATGGCGTAGGTCACATCCAGCCACAGGTGGGGGTTGACTCCCGCAGGATCGCCATGCCCGGCGCCGCCCCCAGCGGCATGCTCATGCGCCCAAGTAACGTCGTGATCGTCGTGCTCGGCCGGCTCCGGCGCCAGGCCGGCCGCCAGCTCCAACACGACCAGATCCGGCCGTCCGGCGCTGGCGACCAAGCGGGGCGCCCACGGCTCCAGCCCCAGGCCGTTGTAGATAAACATGTCCGCGGTGTTGAGAGCCCGGATGTCGCGGCTGGTGGGTTCCCAGGCGTGGGGATCGGTTCCCCTGCCCAGCAGCGGGACGACCCGCACCCGCTCGCCGCCGACGTTCGCGATGAGGTCGGCGAAGACGCTGGTGCTGGTGACCACCTGGACAGGCTCTCGAGGTGCGGCGCGGCCGCCGCGCGCGTTCCAGGGCAGCCCGCCCAGCGCGAACGAGGCCACCATGAGGACGAGCGCCAAGCCCACAACGGCCCACGCGGGCCGCAGCCGGGTTGACATCGGAGATCCTTCCTTCCCACGGTGCCGATCGGGCAGCCCGTGTGCAGCGAGTGGTGCCTTGCGAGTTAGTGATACCAAGTATCAATAAGTACCTCTAGTCTATCCCAGGCCCGCGGGGTTGTAAAGGGGGCGGCCGTGGCCGCACATTACTGGGCCGCGTTGCATTCCGCGCACACGCCGACGATGTCCAGGTGGTGCCCGTCGACCCGGTAGCCGGTGGTCGCGGCGATGCGGGCGAGGGAGTCCTCCATGGGGCACTCCTCGAGGTAGGCGACCCGGCCGCATTCCCGGCAAATGAGGCGATCGTGGTGGCCAGTGTCGCGGCCGCCGGCCGCGGGGGTCACGATGTAACGCTGGCAACCGTCGGCCAGGTGCAGGCGGGCCAGCACACCCAGCTCCTGCAGCAGCCGCAGGGTGCGGAACACCGTAGCGCGCCCCAGCCCCGTGTCCCGGAGGCCTTCATACAGATCTTCCCCCGTGAACGGCCGCTGCTCGCGGGCGGCCACCGCCTTGACCAGCTGCACCCGGGGTTCTGTGAGGCGGTGCCCCGCCTGCTCCAGACGGTGCAGGATGTGCTCTTCGAGCCTGCGCGCCGCAGCAGGCTCCTTGTTCAGCGCGGCAACGCTCTTTTCGCCCGTGCCGCGATCATGGGGCCGCGTTTCCATACCTTAATGATGGCACGGGCATGCTCCGTTGGCAAGGCGTACGGCCGCCGCTCAACCGCCCAGCCCCAAGAGCGCCACGACCAGCGTAAAGTAGATGGCCAGGCTGGTGAAGTCCTTGATGGTGGTGAGAAACGGGTCCGCTCCCGCCGCAGGGTCAAGGCCCAGCTTGACCATGGTCCAGGGCAACAGAAAGCCGAGCAGGCACGCGAGGGTGGAGGAGATGAAGAGCGACACGCCCACCGCGACGCCCAACTGGGGGATGCCGTTGGGCGCGCCCTGCCACAGGTAGGCGATGGCGCCGCCGATGAGGCCCAGGATGGCGCCCAGCACCATGCCGACCCGCACTTCCCACCACAAGTGCCGGCGAAACCGGGACAGATCGATGTGGCCCAAGGCCAGGCCGCGCGCGAAGATGGTGGTGGACTGGGTCCCCACATTGCCGCCCATGTCCATGATCATGGGGATGAACACGGCGACGGCGGCCACCGAGGCCAGCACATTCTCAAAACGCTCGATCAGGCGGCCCACCGCCAACCCGCCGACCAGGGTGACCAAGAGGAAGAACGTCCGCACCCGCACCGGGTACAGGAGCTCGCCGCGGGTGAGCCGCTCGCTGCGGACGTCCGTGTCCTGGCCCACCGGCGCCACGCCGGCCTTCTGGTACATGGTTTCGGACGTGGCCTCTTCCAGCACGTCCATGGCGTCGTCAAAGGTGACGGCGCCCACGAGCCGGTTTTCTCGGTCCACGACGGGCACGGTGGGCACATCCAGCCGCTGCAAAAGGCGCGCCGCCGCCGTCGCCGCATCGGTGGCCGCGACCCGCACATCCGCCCCCTCGATGAGTTCGCACACGGGTGTATCTGGATCGGCCTTGACCAGGTCGCTCAGGCGCACAAAGCCCTCGTAACGGCGGGTGGCATCCGTAATGAACACCACGGCGATGCCCTCCCGCCTCAAGGGCGAGCGCCGTACGGCTTCCAGGGCCTCCGCCACGGTGACGTGCCGGCGCACCCTGACGTAGTTGGGGCTCATGATGCGCCCCGCGCTGTCCGGGGGGTAGTTGAGCAGCATGTGGATGAGGGCGCGGGTTTCCGGGCGCAAGTCGCGCAGCAGCCGCTTGGCGACCTTGGCGGGCAGTTCGTCGAAAAGCGCCGCCCGGTCGTCGGGGTCGAGGCCTTCGATGATGGCGCTGGCCTCGGAGCTCTCCATGGCCACGATGAGAGACCGCTGCTCGTCCGGCGTGAGCTGCTCAAAGGCGGCGATGGCGCGGTCTTTGTCCAGCAGGCGGAAGGCAACGGCCCGGTCCGCGGCCGGAAGCTGCTCCAGGCAGTCGGCCGCGTCGGCGGCGGACAATTGGTTGAGCAGGGCTTTGGCCCCTTCGAAGTCGTGGGCCCGCAACCGCTGGGTGATGGCGGCAGTGGCCGGCATGGCGTGACCCTCCTTACCCAGCCATCCGCCGCGCCGCGGGTCGTCTCACATCGAAGAGAAACGCAGGACAGGAGCGGGTGCGCAAGCCATGCGCCGCGCCGGATGGAGGGCGATGTCCAGGTACCATCGGCCGTTGGCCGACGGTTTCAGTATGGCGTTGCAGTGAACCGACCTACTGGGACCGTCGTAATCCATCACGGGACACCTCCCCCGTGCCGCGATCCGGCGCATAGTGGAGTTATACCAGCCGGGAGGCGGGCTTGTCAACGGCCTGCAGCGATGGCCCGGCGGCCGGGCGCGGCGGGACCGCGGGCGCGGCGGCTGGGCGGCCGCCTCGAGGTGCGCTTGGGATGAACAACCGGGCAGTGAACAACGGCTGTGCATGTCCGAGAACACGGTGAATAACCATTTGAAGAACCTCCTGTCCAAGCGGCAGGTGGAAAACCGCACGCAGCTGCTGCGCCATGCCGTGGCGCAAGGCCTCGTGGCGGCGGATGGCCCTTTCGGGTGATCCGTTG
>DATCKT010000134.1:0-1875 GCA_036562195.1 Limnochordales bacterium | reverse complement strand
CGGCCGGTCCGGGCACGAGACGAGAATGCGGCCTCGGTTCTGCAACGAATGCTCACCTTTTCCTTTCGCGTTGACTTGGCAAGGGGTCGGCGCCGTCTCCGGCTTGCGGCAACGGCAGCCGGCGTCTTTTCGTGCGGGGGGTTGGCCGGCTGGCCGGCAAAGAGTACACCGTCGAAATGCCAGCGGCGCCCCCAACGCCAACGGCGGCGGAACGCCAGCGCCAGATATCCCCACATGGCCACCGCGCCCTGCGCGTGGCCCGACGGGAAACCGGGGCTCGTTTCCGTCACCACGTGCCGCACCACCGCCGGGTCCGGCCGGGGCAGGGTCAGGTACTCCTTAAACAGCCCCATCAACCAAAGGGAAACCAGCACGCTGCCGGCCAGCCGGCGTCCCACCGTCCGCCCCCCTCGCCCCCGGCAGTTCCGCCGCGCGCGGTCGTCGCGGCGGCAGATCGCCGTGGCAGCAGGGTCTGGGTGGACAGCACTTCGGCGGTGGCGCGGCCTCTTCCTTTTCCTTGCGCTCCCACGACCGCCGGCCACAGCCCCTCCTCACGCTTTGGAGGAGCCTGCTCCCGCCTCGGCGGCGGCAGGCTCCTTCGCGCCCTTGGCAGGCTCCTTCTCGCCCTTGTATTCGACGATCATCACCGAGCAGGGCAGGTTGGCCACCAGGGACTGGCTCACGCTGCCGAGGATCAGCCCGGCCGCCCGGCCCATGCCGCGGCTGCCCATGACCAGGAGCTCATAGCCTTCCCGCCGCACCACGTCCAGGATCTGCCTGACCACGGAACCCTCTTCGGCGTGGTGCACCACCTGGGCGCCGGTAAGCCCGGCCGCGCGCACGCGCTCCTCCGCCTCCTGGAGCAGCTCGCGGGAGCGGTTTTGGGCCGCCTGCAGTTCCGCGACCATGCGTTCCGCAAAGCTGCCGTAGGGCGCGCCGGCCCCGTCGAAACCGTACGAGTACGCCAGGGTCGCCAGCGACGGCCGCACGTGCACCAGCCCCAGCGTTTCCGTGCCCATGGCCTTGGCCAGGGCCGCGGCGTGATCCAGGGCGTTCCACGCGTTGGCCGAGCCGTCAATCGCCACAAGAATCCGCTTAAACATCCTGACTCACCCTTTCCCTTTTGAAAACTCCCGCGAGACGCGTCCCGGCTTACCGCTCCCGTCCGCTCTCCCCGCACCGGCGCCAGCCGCCCGTACTGCAGCAACCAGGCGACCGAGGCGCCGAGCCTGCGGGCAACCCCCTGCTCCGGGGCGCTGTCCGGCGTCCGGCCGTCTTGGGGATGGGCCGTTTCACGGCGGCTTTCCCCCGCCGTTTCCCCGAGGGGCACTCTTATTGTCACGCCTTGGATGTCCAGTGAAAAAGGGGCAGACGTCGCCGGAGGGGGAGGACAATTGCCAACTTCGGCGTGGCACCGCCGGACTCTCGGCGCCCACGGGTTCACAGCAAGGTTTCAGCACCCGCGAGCGAACTGCAGCCTGCCATCATGCACGTAGAACCGCCCGGGTTTCAAGAGAGCCGCAGGCCATCACGGGCGCGGCGGTACCCCCGGGACGAGCACGACTCGCCCGTCGTGAGCACGATGGGGTACCACGTCCATGCGCGCCGAAACGGGCGCCGCGGCAACGGCTCCCTGGCGCGCCCGGGGGCGATCATGAACGCTGTGTAGTTCACTTTGGCGTGTTGAACTTCAGAGGTTAACCGTCCTCGCTCCCTGTTGACAACGGAGCTGGTCTACCTGTTGACCACAGGGCTGTAGGCGATACCGGTTTCGCAGAAACGAAGCATCTCCTCCGGCTCCAGGCCCGCCAAGCCGACCCGCTCGAGGCTGCGCCCTTCCCGGCGCAGATCCCTCCCCAGCGCCGCCGACGCCAG
>DATCKT010000129.1:0-2636 GCA_036562195.1 Limnochordales bacterium | reverse complement strand
GGGCGGATGGTTTTCGCCTTTTCTTCCCGAGGGGAGCCCGCCGTTTCTCCGCCGGGGCCCCCGGTCGCCTCTTCGACTCTGATGGTACACCTTAAGGCGCTTGGATTTCATGGGTGCTAGCACCTCAATTCGCCGCGACTTTGTGGGTGCCAGCACCCCAATTGGCCCGCGGCTTGCGGCCGGGCCTCACGAAAAGCGCATATCCCCATGGCCGGGTCGCAGAGGGCGACGGTCTCGCCGGCCATCAGGACAAGGACCGGGTCGTCCCCGTCCGCCGGCGGCGGGATATGCGTTTCTTACTGGCCACTGGGCCGACGCGGCCGGTCAGCCGTTGACCTCAGCCCACACGTGCGCGATGACCCGCGCGTACTGCTCCGTCGGGACGGCGCCGGGGATGCCGTACCGGTTGGCCAAGACCGTGAAGGGCACGCCCCGGGCACCCAGACGGACGGCCCGCTCGTGGTCCTCCCGGACTGCGTCGGCGAACCGGTCCGTGGTCAATACATTCCGGATCTCATCGCCCGGGATGCCCAGCCCCTCGCCCAGGCGGATAAGGGTCTCGTGGGCAAAGGCGTCGGGGTTGCCGCCGAACAGCTCGTCCTGCATGGCCCGCATATACCGCCAGCCCACCTCCGCGCCGTAGGTGTTGCCCAGATGCACCAGGCGCAGCATGTCCATGGTGCCGCGGAGGGGCCGGTCCGTCGCGTACGGAAGCCCGTCCAACGCCGCCTGCTCTGCGGCGCGCCTATCCATGGCCCGCGCCTGTTCCAGGGGCACGCCGTACTTCTGGGCCAAGTAAGCGGCGGTGGAAGTCACCTCGTCGCTGAGCGAAGGGTCCAGCTGGAACGTGTGCATGCGCAGCTCCACCCGGTCGGCATGGGCAAACTGCTGAAGGGCCTTCTCCAGGCGGTGCTCGCCGATGTAGCACCACGGGCAGATGACGTCGGCCCAGACGTCGATGATGAGCTTGGCGTTGCTGTTGTTGGCGGAACCGATGGCCATCAGAAGATCCCTTTTCATGCCATTGCTGCCGGCGTTATGTTTACCTCGAGCCTAGACCATCGCGCGCGGGGTGTCAAGCCGCGCAGCCGGTCCAGGAGCGGTACGGGAGCGGACATTATAAGGGACATACAAATGGAAGACACGGGGCCGGCGAGGGTGGGCGCTTGCCGGTGGAGCATGGGAACCCCGTGCCGCCGGCGCTGAGGAGGATGACATGGAAGCCGCAGGCCTGAAGAAAGTTGGCCTAATCATAAACCCTGTCGCGGGCATGGGCGGCCGGGTCGGGCTGAAGGGCACGGACGGGGTGGAGGCTCTTCGCAAGGCGCTCGCGCTGGGGGCGGTGCCGGAGGCGCCCGGCAAGGCGGCGCGCGCCCTGGAGAAACTGCTGCCCATCAAGGACCAGCTTGTGGTCGTGACGTGCGCGGGCGATATGGGGGAGACGGTGGCACTGAGGCTGGGTTTCGCCACGGAGGTGGTGTACAGGCCGCCGCAACGGCCGGTGACAGACGGGACCATAGGCACCACGGGCGAGGACACCCGCGCCGCTGCGCGCGCCATCACCCGCCGGGGCGTGGCGCTGCTGCTCTTCGTGGGCGGCGACGGCACGGCCCGGGATATCTACGACGCCGTCGGCGATGCGCAGGTGGTGCTGGGCGTCCCTGCCGGCGTCAAGATCCACTCGCCGGTGTACGCCAACTCGCCGGCCGCCGCGGGGGAACTGGCCCGCCGGTTCTTGACCGAGGGCTTGGTCGCCGTGGGCGAGCGGGAAGTGGTGGACATCGACGAGGACGCGGTGCGCAGCGACGTGCTGCGGACGGCGCTGTACGGCTACCTGAAGGTGCCCCTCGACGACGCGCTCCTGCAAAATCCCAAGGCGCCCACGGCCGCCAGCGAGGAGGAAGCGCAACAGGCCATCGCCCAGGACGTGGTGGAGGGCATGGAGCCCGGCGTATGTTACATCATCGGCCCGGGCACGACGACCCGGGCCATTATGCGGGAGCTGGGCCTGCCGTGCACGCTGTTGGGCGTGGACGTCGTCATGGATCGCCAAGTGGTGGCCCTGGACGTGTCCGAGCGCGACCTGTTGCAGTACACCCAGCAGTACCCGTGCAAGCTGATCCTCACGCCCGTGGGCGGGCAAGGGTACCTCTTGGGCCGGGGAAACCAGCAGATCAGCGGCGCGGTCGTAAAGCGGATCGGCAAGGACAACCTCATCGTGGTGGCCACCCCCGGCAAGCTCGCCGAGCTGCGCGGCCGGCCGCTGTTGGTGGACACGGGTGACCCCGAGGCCGACGCGTTGCTTGCCGGCTGGCACCGGGTCAAGATCGGCTACTGGCTCGAGCGGGCGCACCGGATCGCGGCCGCTTGAGCCCGCCCTCTCCCGGCGGGCAGGCATGGGCCCCAACGCCCGGCAGGCGGCGGAGGCGGCTTGGAGGCTGACGATCCGAACTGGTACGCGGCCGAGCCGTTTTCGCCAGCCACCACGCCCCTGCCCCTGTTGCGCAAGGGACGGGCTGGTGGAAGCGGAACTCATTCGTAAGAAGGCGGCCGTTGTCAGGTCCCGCCGACGAAGGAGGTTCCACCATGAGCGCAGCCCGGTTTCACGGTGTGTTTCCTTACCTGGTTTCTCCCAT
>DATCKT010000124.1:0-4166 GCA_036562195.1 Limnochordales bacterium | reverse complement strand
TGGTGCCGGGCAGCCGCCTGTACCTGCCCGTGGAGGTGCCGGGGGCGCTGTTTTCGGTGGGGGACACCCACGCCGCCCAAGGCGACGGGGAAGTGTGCGGCACCGCCATCGAAACCGCCCTCAAGGCGCACTTGCGCTTTGGGCTGCTCAAGCAGACCCACCAGCGCCTGCCCCGGTTTGAAACGCCGGGGGAAACCGCGCCCGACGGCGGAAAGGGCTATTGGGTGACCACCGGCATCGGCCCCGACCTCATGCAGGGGGCACGGGACGCCACCCGGGAGATGATCGACCTTCTCATGAAGGAGCACGGCCTCGACGCTCCCAAGGCCTATATGCTCTGCAGCGTGGCCGGGCATCTGCGCATCAGCGAAGTGGTGGACGCCCCCAACTGGGTGGTGTCCATGTACATCCCCAAGGCCATCTTCGGGTAGGCGCCGGCTCGCCGTGGGGCCCAGCTCAGGCGCCCGGGCCCACGGACGGCATCGCTAAGGCCGGATATTGGTGAAGCGGGGCACCGCTTGAGGCCACGCGACAGGTCAGGGGGTTCGCAAGGATACAAAACGGCCCCGGGGCGTGCAGCGCCCCGGGGCCATCTTTCGTTTCTGCACTGGGCGTTTCTGCACTGGGCGTTTTCCGGCTTCCGAATGCCGTCGGCCCTTGCGAATGCCCTTGGCCGTTCAGGTCGGCCCCACGACGGCGTCGGTGCCTTATCGGTCGCGGGAGATGACCACTTCCGCAGCCGTCGCGGGCTCCTTCTCCGGCACCAGCAGCGACGCCGCAATGGTCACCGCGAGGACCGCCACGATGACACCCAGCGAGACCGCCGGCGGCACGTGCACGAAGCCGGACACCAGCATCTTGATGCCGACGAAGGCCAAGATGATGGACAAGCCGTACTTCAGGTAGCGCAGCTTGCCCAGCACGTCCGCCAGCAGGAAGTACAGCGACCGCAGGCCCAGGATGGCGAACACGTTGGACGTGTACACGATGAAGGGATCCTGCGTGATGGCGAAGATGGCGGGCACCGAGTCGACGGCGAACATGACGTCGCTGGACTCCACCAGCGCCAGCACCACGAACAGCGGCGTCGCCATCAGCACGCCGTTGCGCCGGACAAAGAAGAGGCTGCCCTCATAGCCCTCGGTGACCGGGAAAATCCGCCGCACGAAGGCCAGGACCGGGCTCTGCCCAGGGTCGATGGACTCTTCCTTCTGGGTGAGGAGCTTGATGCCGGTGAACACCAGGAAAGCGCCGAACACGTAGATGACCCAGTGGAAGCGGGCGAGCAGCGCCGCACCCAGGCCGATGAAGATGCCTCGCATGATCAGCGCACCCAGCACGCCCCAGAACAGCACCCGGTGCTGGTACTGCGCCGGCACGGCGAAGTACGTGAAGATCAGAACGAACACAAAGATGTTGTCGGCACTCAGGGATTTCTCGACCAGGTAGCCCGTGATGTACTCCATGGCGGTGTCGGGGCCCCGCCACCAGTAGAGGAAGCCGCCGAAGATGAGAGCCACAACAATCCAGACAACCGTCCAAATGGCCGCCTCTTTCGCCTTGACCGCGTGGGAATTGCGGTGGAAGACGCCTAAGTCCAACGCCAGCATGCCCAGGACCAGCAGGTTGAAGAGCGCCCACATCCACCAGGTTGCCTCCACACTTGCCACCCCTTCTTGTGGATTGTCGTGCGGGCGGACAAAAAAACCTCCGCCGCGCACGCGTATACCGCGGCGAAGGTCTCGCTCCGAGGCGTCTTGCACCTCGTCCCTGAAGCGGGCCCTTGGCCGTATTGACGCCTCAGGGATTCGCAGTGCTACTCCCCTTCTGGTTTCGAATTATATTGACTTGAGCTTGCCCAGTCAAGCGGCACCAGTAAGGTCCGCTAAGGTCCGCTGCGCCGGGTGGCGCGCTTGCTCCCGCACCTACGGGCGCCTGCGGTCGCAAGAGGCTAGCGGGCGCCTTCGTGTCCCGGCCGTCCGTCGCCTTCATCCTCCACCGTGAGCCGGAACGGGTTGAAGCTCACGTTATAGTCGTAGACGTCCATGCCGGTGACGCGCTTGACCACATGGACCAGCGCGTAGACGAGCGGGGTCAAGCAGACTTCCACGCCCACCTTGATGACGTAGGCCACGAACATGATCTCCAGGATCAGCGCCCACGGCCAGGCGCCCCAGTAGGCGACCGGGAAGAAGATGGCCGAATCGACGGCTTGGCCGACCAGGGTGGAGCCGATGGTGCGCAGGCCCAAAAACCGGCCGCGGGTGCGCACCTTCATCCGGGAGAGGACGTACGCGTTGACGAACTCACCGACGAAGTAGGCCAGCAGGCTGGCCGCAGCGATGCGGGGCGTGAGGCCCAGCACCA
This sequence comes from Limnochordales bacterium, assembly GCA_036562195.1. GTDB lineage: Bacteria > Bacillota > Limnochordia > Limnochordales > ZCTH02-B6 > ZCTH02-B6. Next base: position 1,799 of record DATCKT010000124.1, on the reverse strand, counting down.
TGTCCCACGCTTCCTGCCCGCCTTGGGCCACCCAGTCGGGCGCACCCGGCATGCTGCCCACCCAGAACACGGCCAGGCTCATGAGGACGTTGGCGGCGAGGCCTGTCCAGATGACGATGCGGGAGCGGGCGAACCCGTACACTTCCGTGACCATGTCGCCCAGGACGTAGGTGAGCGGGAAGATCAGGTCCGCGCCCGTGAAGGCCACGCCGGCCCATTCCACGGGTTTCACCGCGGTCACCTGGCTGATCATGAGCAGGGCCACAAACAGGCCCGTGAAAACGGGAAACAGCCGCATCGTTGCACCTCCCGCCGCCCCGGTCACGCCGGCGGGCCCGGGTCCACAGCCAGCAGCACCCCGTGTCCGGACGGGTCCCGCAGCATGGCGCCGTCCGGACGGAGCTCCACGGGCAGTTCATAGGCTTTTACCCGAGCGACCAGCCGGTCCAAGGTGGACTCATCCGGCAGCAGAATGGTGAAGCACCGGAGCCCGACGGCGTCGGGGGGCGCGGGCGGCAAGCCTTCGCCTTGCCAGGTGTTGGAGCCGATGTGGTGGTGATAGCCGCCGGCGCTCAGGAACAGCGCCCGCATGAGGGGCGAGTCCATGGTGATGTCGAACCCCAGCACCTCGTGGTAGAAATGCCTTGTCGCCCGCAGGTCGGCCACGTGCAGGTGGATGTGGCCGACGACCGTGCCCGGGCGCAGGCCGGTCCACGGCGACGGGTCCCGCTCCAGCTCCTCCAGCAGGGCCGGGATGTCCACGCCGGAGCGGGGCATGCGGTCATACAGCATGCGCCCGTTTTCCATGGGCCACTGCTCCCGGGGGAAGTCCCACGCCAGCTCGATGCCGTTGCCTTCCGCGTCGGGCAGGTAGATGGCCAGGTGGGTCCCGTGGTTGGAGTGGCCGTCCACGGGCGTGCGGGTTTCGATGATTTGCCGCACCAGGTGGGCCAGATCCCAGCGGGTCGGTACTAAAAACGCGGTGTGGTACAGCCCGGTGGTGCCGCGGTAGCGCCGGGCCGCGGGGTTGGCCGTCAGGCGCAAGAGCTCGGTGCCCGCTCCCGGTTGGCCGTGCAGGGCATCGGGGGGCGCGACGCCCAGGGCGGCGGTGTCCCCGTCCCGCCAGAGCAGCTGAAACCCGAGGATGCGGCAATAGAAGTCGATTTGGCGGTCCATGTCCCGCACGGTATAGTGGACGGGACCCATCCGGGTCCGCGGGTCGATGCGCATGTGTCCGGCCACCTCAAGTCGTCGCGTATTGTGCCCTAGATCAAGGCCGGGCGGCGCCAGCCCCGCATGCCCCGGGCGGCCAGCGCCTCGGCGTACGCCTCAAAGTTGCGCCGCATCTCCGTGAGCGAATCGCCGCCGAACTTCTCGATCATCGCCCGGGCCAGCTCGAACGCGACGGCGGCCTCGCCCACCACGGCCGCGGCGGGCACGGCCGTGACGTCGGACCGCTCAATAGCGCCGTCGGCGGGCGCCAAGGTCGTGATGTCGATGGACGGCAGCGGGTTGTACAGGGTGGCCAGCGGCTTCATGGCCACCCGCACGACCAAGGGCTCCCCGTTGGTCATGCCGCCTTCGACGCCGCCGGCGCGGTCCGACGGGCGGTAAATGCCCCGCTCCTCCGAGTAAAAGATGGGGTCGTGGGCCTGCGAGCCCGGGCGGGCCGCGGCGGCAAAGCCCAGGCCGAATTCGACGCCCTTGATGGCCTGGATGCTCATGAGCGCCTGGGCGATGCGGCCGTCCAGCTTGCGGTCCCACTGCACGTGGCTGCCCAGCCCCGGCGGCACGCCCCA
>DATCKT010000123.1:0-3031 GCA_036562195.1 Limnochordales bacterium | reverse complement strand
GCCACGCAAGAGCGAATCGCCGCATTGGAGGAGGCGGCGGCGCAGCTTGAGACAGGCTCTGCGCCGCCCGAGGCCGCAGCCCTCCCGGGCAACCGGCTCATTGCCCTCGTGGCGCTGCTCGTGGCGGCGTTGGCCCAGGCTCTGCACGCCTAACAAGGAAGCGCTTGGTGGATGGTCGAAACAGGCGGGGAGCGCCGGCGGCTTGCCGTCCGCCGTTTTCGGCTGCCGCCGGGTCGTGTATCCGCGAATCGTATCCACGATCCACGGAGGTGTCCCAGCGTGGCAAAGCGGGAGATCATCCATTCGGAGCGGGCTCCGAAAGCCGTTGGACCGTATTCGCAGGCCATCAAGGCCGGCCCGTTCGTGTTCGCGTCCGGCCAGATCCCCCTGGATCCGGCCACGGGTCAGGTGGTGCAAGGCGATGTGGCGGTGCAGGCGGAGCGGGTGCTGCAGAACCTGCAGGCGGTGCTGGAAGCGGCCGGAGCCAGCCTGGCCGACGCGGTGCGGGTGACGGTCTACCTCAAGGACATGAACGACTTCAAGGCCATGAACGAGGTGTACGCCCGCTACTTCCCGTCGGAGCCGCCGGCCCGGGTGACGGTGGAAGTCAGCCGCCTGCCCATGGACGTGCGGGTGGAGATGGACGTCGTCGCGTACACGGGCTAGGCCGCAGCCGGTTTCACGGACTTATAAGGGATAAAGGTCGTGCCCGCTGCCGGTTCTCGCGTGGGCATCCGCTTGAAGCCCGTCGAAGGCGGTGCGGGCGTGGTCTCCGTGTCCAACGGGCGCGGTGTGGGGTTGCACCGCCCGGAAGGCTTCTCCGCACGCAATCCCCGCGGCGTGGCCGTACAGGTGCCCCCACACTTGCGCGTATAGGCGCGGCGCGCGCCGCCCGACGCGCTCGAGCGTCCCCCCTCGCCCCAGAAACCGGTCCGCCCCGGGGGCGCCCGCCGGCGCCGCCAGCGCGCGCAGCTTCGCCGGCAGCACGGGCCCCACGTCCACCAGCACGTTGGCGCGGCGGGTGCCGAAGGCCAGCAGTTCCGCCCGGGGCACCGCGTCCGCCAGGACCAGATCGATGACGGCGTGGCCCACCAACTCATGGGCGGGGTGGCGCAGGAAGCGGGCGGGGAAATCGGCGTCGAAGGTGAGCACCGCGTCGGGCTCCAGCTCTGCCCAGAGGCGCTTGACGGCCTTCTGTACCGCCGGGGAATAGGTTTGGTCGGTCGCCAGCTCCTCCGGCACCAACGCGTGCGGCACCGCCAGCTCCCGCCACGTCGGGTTGACGGGCACCGGTCCCGGGCCGGCGATGGCGATGTCGGCTCCGGCTTGGGCCAGCAGGCGCAAGGTGCCGCCGATGAGAAACTCCAGGTCGTCCCATCGCCCGGTGGCCACCAGCACCCGGCGGCTCTGGCGCAGCAGGCGATGGCCCCGGGCCAGAGCCAGTTGCGGTTGATCGGGGCGCAGGCGGCGCTCGGCCAGCCTGTATGCGGCCCAGCCGGTGGCCGCCAGGGCGCCTGTCGCGATGAGCATGTTCCGCAGCCAGCCGCGGCTGGACGTCATCGGACCGGTTTCCCTCCACTCGTTGTTGCGCACCGGGGTTGCCGGGATGGACCATAGTGTGCCGCAGTGGGGTCGTCCGCATGCTGTCGCATGCGGCGACCATCGCCGCCGGCGAGTCGACCAGCCGCCGGGGACGGGAAGACGCGGCGTTCGGGACGGGAAGCGGGTGCGTTTCCAGCTATTGACGCGGGCGGCAACGAGGTCTACAATACACTTAAACGGTTGCTTAATTGTCCGCTTGCTTGAGGAGTGAACGCCATGGCCGAACCGCTGGCGCGGCCGCGTCCCGATTACTGCGAAACCTACGACCCCTCCTCGCCTGGCACCCGGGACGCGCTGCGGGAACGGCTCATGGATGTGGCCGGCCTGTCGGAGCTGTTCAAGGTGCTGAGCGACGAGACCAGGACACGGATTCTGTACCTGCTCTCCCTGCAGGAGTTGTGCGTGTGCGACATCGCCGATGTGATGGAGATGAGCCTGCCGGCCGTGTCCCACCACCTGCGGCTGCTTAAGGCCCACCGCCTTGTCAAGTACCGCCGGGAAGGCAAACAGGTCTACTACTCCCTGGACGACGACCACATCGTCGGGCTGATCTCCCTGGCGCAGGCGCACTACGCCGAGGAAAGGTAGGTGCGCTCCCATGGCGACCGCCCGGGAGCGGAAATACATCCTGGAGGGGTTGGATTGCGCCGCCTGCGCGGCAAGGATTGAAGCCGCGGTTGCGCAGGAGACGGGCTTGCGCGGGGTAGGGGTCGACTTCGCCACCCGTTCCATCTACCTGCCCCCCGAGCACGCCGCCGCCGTGCAGCGGGTGATCGACCGGATCGAACCCGGCGTGCGGCTGGTGGAAGCCGTAGACGCCGTCCCGGTGGGGCCCGTCCTCGCGCCGCCGGCGCAGGAGGAGGCCCGCGAGCGAGCAGACGGCGGCGAGGGTGCCCATGGCCACGCCGCGCACCGCCAGGAGGCGGCGGGCACCAATTGGCGCCGCCTCGCCGAGATCGGGGCCGCCGCCGTGCTGATGGTCTTCGGGAGTGTTTTCCACGAGGCGCTGCACGCCACCCTCGGGTCGGCGGCGGAGTGGGCCGTGTTTCTCAGCGCGTACTGGCTGGTGGGGCGGAGAGTCGTGGGGGCGGCCGTGCGGAACGCGCGGCGCGGCCAATTCTTTGATGAGAACTTCCTGATGACCATCGCCACCGCGGGCGCCATGCTCATCCACGAGCTGCCGGAAGCCGTAGGCGTGATGCTGTTCTATTCGGTGGGCGAGGCGGTGCAGGACGCCGCCGTGCGCCGCTCCCGGCGGTCCATCCAGGCGCTTCTGGACGTGCGGCCCGATGTGGCCTACGTGCGGCGCGGGGGCGGGCTGGAGCGGGTTTCCCCCGCCGCCGTGCGGGTCGGCGAAGAAGTGGTCGTGCGGCCGGGCGAAAAGATCCCGCTGGACGGCGACGTGGTGGCGGGCGAGGCCTGGGTTGAT
>DATCKT010000121.1:0-3900 GCA_036562195.1 Limnochordales bacterium | reverse complement strand
TGTGCATGTCCGAGAACACGGTGAATAACCATTTGAAGAACCTCCTGTCCAAGCGGCAGGTGGAAAACCGCACGCAGCTGCTGCGCCATGCCGTGGCGCAAGGCCTCGTGGCGGCGGATGGCCCTTTCGGGTGATCCGTTGCGTTGTGGAGACCGAGCGGGTATAATGGGTGTCGCATGCCGGGCAGGCGCGCATCGCGCGGGGCGCGCCGGGCTGCACTTGGCTTAGCAGGAGGTGTCGTCAACGTTGACTACTGTCCGGAGAACGGCTGGTGTCGTGGTCGCGGTCGCGTTGCTCTTGACCACGGTGGCCGCGCCGGCTGTTTGGGCCCACAGCGCGTTGTCCAGTTCCGACCCCGCGGACGGCGCGGTGCTGTCCGCGATGCCGCCGGCCGTGCGGCTGAAGTTTTCGGAGCGGGTCGAGGTGAATACCAGCATTTTCAAAGTCTATCCGCTGGTGGACGACGAGGACCCGGGCCGCTTGCGGGCCGCGGCCAGCCAGCTGGTCAACGAGGTGCTGCGGGCGCGCCAGGATGAGGATCGGCGCGCCGACGCCGGTGTGGTGGCCAGCGGCAGCGTCGCCGACGAAATCCAGATCCTGCTGAAGGAAGACTTGCCGCCGGGGCCGTATGTGGTCATGTGGCGGGTGCTGTCGGTGGACACCCACGTCACCCAGGGATTCTTTGTGTTTCGCGTGCAGCCGGACGGCGCCGGGTCCTGACGCTGCGGGGCGTCGGCGCGGGCCGGGGCGGAGCCGCATGGCGGTCCTGCCCTCCGATAGGGCAGGTAAGGGGAGTCGCCCTTGGCGTTTCCATCGTTAAAGGCTGTGCACTTTATCGGGCTGGCCCTCTTGTTAGGGGGGCCAGCCTTTTGGTACTGGATCAGCGGGCAGCGCGGCAGGCCCGGCGCTCCGGGCGCGCTGGGCTGGACCGCCTGGGCGCTCGGGCTGTCGGCTTTCGTGGCCACGGGCGTGCTGGATGCAGCCCGGGCGGCGGCGGACCTGTGGGGACCTGTGACCGCGGCGGACGTCGCGGAGTTTCTCATCAACGCGCGCTTCGGCCGCAACGTGCTCATCCGCAGCGCCTTGGCGGTCGTGTTCTGCGCTGTGGCCTGGCGGCGGCCGACGACCCGCCCGGCCAAACTGGTGCTCATCGTGCTGGCCGGCGGCGTCATCGTCAGCGTCAGCCTTACGGGCCATGCAGCGTCCAGCGGTTGGCTCGGGCTATTGGCCGACGTGGTGCACGTGGCCGCGGTGGCCGCCTGGGGCGGGGCGCTGGTGCACTTCGCCCTAGCCTGGTGGGACGGCGAATCGGCCACTTCCTCGGCTGGCGCCCACCCGCGAGCGGGACGCGTCGCGCCGTTGGCGGTGCAGGCCCGCCGCTTTGCGCGCCTCGGGACGGTCGCGGTGGCCGCCCTGGTCGCGACCGGAGTGCTGATGGCCTCCCGGCTCATGTTCGGCCTGCCGGCGCTGACCGCGACCCCTTACGGCGGCGCCTTGCTCGTGAAGGTGGGCGTGTTTGCCGCCTTGCTGGCGGTGGCGGCTGCCAATCACTTCTTGTTCGTGCCGGCGCTGCAAAGTGGGCGGCAGGCCCGGGCGACCGTGACGCCCTTTCGCTGGGCCGTGCAGGCCGAAGCGGCGCTTTTGCTCTTGGTCCTGGGTGCGACGGGCGTGCTGACGACCGGCACCCCGCCCCGGGAGGCCCAGGTGATCGCCGCCCCCATCCGGGAAACCGGTTTCATCGGAAGTGTTGCCTACGATCTGCAGGTGGCGCCCCAGGATGCAGGCAGCCTCGTCTTCACCTTGCGCCTGGAGGACGCGGGCGGGCGCCCGGTGACGATCCCGCCGCCCGCGATGGAACTGACCATGCCCGACCACGCTATGCCGCCGTACTACGCCACCCTGCGGCCGGCGGAGCCGGGCGTGTACCGGGCGGAGCTCATCCTGCCCATGTCGGGCCGCTGGCGCGTCTTCATATATCCCGAGGGCTTGGGCGGGGGCCGGGAGAGCGTCGCCGTGGAGCTCAGGGCCATGGACAGCCCGCGCGAGGCGCAACAGAGGTGGTACTTCACCTGGTACCGGGCCATCCGCTGGCCGTCCGGCCCCTTGTGGCTGCTGATCTACGTGGGCCTCGCGGTGTTCGCCGTCCGGGCCGTCCGGATCGCCGGCCGCAGGCCCGATTTTGCCCTCCTGAAGTGGGCCGCGTACATGCTGTTGGCCGTCAGCATGTGGCAGGTGGTGTCCACCTTCGTGGCCAAGGGCTATCCCACGGCGGACCGGCCTAATCCGGTGCCCGCCACCGCCGCCGCCGTCGCGAGGGGAGCCGAGCTGTTCCAGGCCCACTGCGGCTTGTGTCACGGGCCGGCCGGCCGCGGAGACGGACCGCTGGCCGCGGAGATGTGGCCGCCCCCGTCGGACCTGACGGTGTTTGGGCCCATGCACACCGACGGCGAGTTGTTCTGGTTCATCAGCAAGGGCGTGCCGGGCACCGACATGCCGGCCTTCGAAGCCTTGCTCAGCGACGAGGAACGCTGGACCGTGGTGCACTATCTGCGCAGCCTGGTCCCGGCGGAGAGCGCCCCTATGGGCCTGCACCGATAAAGGCCGGGGCCCGCGCTCCACGCCGGGCAGTTCCGCGTCGCTGCCGCTACGGGCCCGCCTCCACGGGCGGGTCCGGCTCAAAGCCGGCGCTTAGAACGTCGACGCGCCGGCTGAAGGTGTGCAGGCCGCACTCGGTCTTGTCCTTGCCCGGCCAGCGGCCGCTGCGCTCTCCGGCGCCGGGGGCGGTGCGCGCCGTGCACGGCCAGCAGCCGATGCTGCTGTAGCCTTCGTCCAGCAGCGGGTGGTAGGGCAAGCCGTGGCGGTGGATGTACCGCCAGACGTCGTCGCGGGTCCAGTTGGCCAAAGGGTGCACCTTGACCAGGCGGTGACCCGGGGCGATTTCGTGCAGCTCCACAATGCCGATGTGCCGCCGGGTGTCGCCCTGGTCGCGGCGCAGCGCGGTGATCCACGCCGCCGCGCCCATCTCTTTGAGCGCCTGGGCCAGGGGCTCCACCTTGCGCAGCCGGCAGCACAGGTCCGGATCCCGTTCATACAGATGCGCTCCCAGCTGCCGCTCCTGCTCGGCCACGGTGAGGGTCGGGTGCAGGTCAATCACCCGCAGTCCGAACCGGGCTGCAAACTCCCGTTTGAACTGCAGCGTTTCCGCGAAGTGGAAACCGGTATCAAGGAACAGGATGGGCACCTCGGCCCCCAGCTGCTGGAGCATGTGGGCCAGGGCGATGCCCCCGCCGCCGAAGCTGCACGTCATGGCCAGCTGCTGCGGGAAGCGCTCCACGGCCCAACGCAGGACCTGATCGGGCCTCCAGGTCTCCATCGCCTTGGATAATGCAGCCAATTCCGAACTATCAATTGACACGTCCCATCACCCTCGGTATCCTATGCGGGGGCGGGCCGGCCCGCCCCCGCGCGGTGCCCTGGCAGTCGTGCCAGCCGGTGCCTGGGGTGACGGACTTTGCTTGCAGGGCTCGCCCGCAGGGCGTCAAAAGGGCAACAAGAGGCGCGGGCTCGCCGGCCGGCTGCGGGCAGGCGGGCCGTCAACGGGTGAGAGAAGGAAGGGGCGTAGCGGTGGAGGCGAGCACGGCAGGCCGCGGCGCCGTCCGGGTCCGGCGGCTGGTCCTCGTGGGCCTGGCGCTGATGGCGCTGGGCGGGATCGTGGCCGGGGCTACGCTGTTCATCAACCAGGGACCCTTGCCCGAACGGTGGCGGGCGGCGGCGGCCGAGGGCCTGTCCCAGTGGCTGGGCACAGACGTTTCTGTGGCGTCGGCGCGGCTGGCCGGGCCGGGCCGCATCGTCCTGGAAGACGTGCGGGCCGAAGGGGCGGTCGGGGCCGTGTCCTTGCAC
>DATCKT010000118.1:0-3280 GCA_036562195.1 Limnochordales bacterium | reverse complement strand
GCCTTGAGTACATCATCGAGGAGCAGCGCCGCCTGGGGCCCATGAACGCCGCGGAGAAGCGGGTGCTGGCCATCATGGCCCTGATCGTGGCCGGCTGGATCACGGAGCCGTACCACGGGTTGCCGGTGCCCTTGGTGGCGCTGATGGGCGCGGTGCTGATGTGCCTGCCGCCCGTGGGCGTCCAGAGCTGGGAGGAGGCGGCCCGGGCCATCAAGTGGGACGTGATCATCCTCTTTGGCGCGGGTTTCGGCATGGCGCGGACGCTGCAGGAGTCCGGGGCGGCCGAATGGCTTGCCGCGGGCTGGGCGGCCCGGTTTCCCAGCATGCCGCCGGTGGGCGCCGCGCTGTTTGTGCTGCTGGTGATGCTGGTGGCCCGGCTCGGGTTTGCCAACATGCTGGCCATCGCCGCCACCTTCCTGCCCATCACCGTTAGCCTCGCGGGCAGCTGGGGCATCAACCCGCTGTGGCTGTCCCACCTGGCGGTCATCGCCAGCGGCTTCGGCTTTTTCCTGCCGTACCAGGCGCCGACCTTGGTCATCTCCTACACCGCCGGCTATTACGCCCCGCGCCATTTGTGGGCGGCGGGGATCGGGACGGCACTGTTGCTCATCACGCTGACGCTGATCGCGGCCCACACGTGGTGGCCGCTGGTCGGGCTGAGGCCGTAACGCCGGCAGGGAGCGGGCGCAGGCGTAACGCCGCCCTCCACCCGCCTGCGCCGCCGCGCGCCGGTTTGCGGGCGGTTCGCCCATCGCGGACACCCCAGCCCGCTCGGGCGGGCAGTCGGGAACCGCGCGCCCGCGGCGCCTCATGGGTGCAGAGTCGAGTGAATTGGAGAGTAAATATCGATGATAAAGAGGAATTGACGCGCTTGAAGCGAATAATGATGAATACCAGAATGGTATACCATACTGGGGGGGTCGGTCAGTGTCCCGCCCACTGGCATCCCTCGCGCCCCGCCCCACAGCCGCGAGTCTGAAGCGGTATTTCGGCCGCATTGACCGCACGACGCCGGTTTGGCTGTTGGTGGTCGTGTTATTAATCCTGTTGATCGCTTTGCCGCTGGGCTGGATGGTCGTCACCAGCGTCACCGGCAGGCAAGGTTTCACCCTCAACCACTACGTACAGGTCTTTACTCAGCAGCGTTATCTCAACGCCATTTGGGCCACTTTCCGCATGGCCACCCGCGTGGGGCTGTTGGCCGTCGGCGTAGGCTCCCTGATGGGATGGCTGGTGGCCCGGACGGACCTGCCCGCCAAGCGGTTTTGGCGCAGCATGGTGCTGGCGTCGTTCGTCACTCCGCCTTTCTTGGGGGCCTTCGCGTGGACGCTGCTCGCGGGGCCCAACGCGGGAGTCATCAACCAGTGGTGGCGGGCGCTGACGGGCTCCAGTGAGCCTTTGGTCAACATCTACAGCATGGGCGGCCTGTCCTTCGTCGTCTTCCTCTATATATACCCTTACGTCTTTACGATGATCACCAACAGCCTCGACATGATCTCGTCGGATCTAGAAGAAGCGGCCAACATCCTGGGCGCGTCTAGCCTGCGGGTGGCCGCTACCGTCACGTTGCCCTTGGTGCTGCCGGCCATCCTCAGCGGGTTCATCCTCGCCTTCGTCCAGTCGTTCGCTCTCTTCGGTTCGCCGGCGATCCTGGCGATGCCCGCCGGGTTTCACACGGTGGTCACCCAGATCTGGCAGCTGTTCCAGTTCCCGCCCCGCATTGAGCTGGCCGCGGCCTTGGCCACGCCCATGCTGGTGATGACGGCGCTCTTGCTGTGGTTGCAGCGCCGGATCCTGGGACGCCGGGGCTACGCGACCGTCTTGGGCAAGTCCACCGCGCGCAAACTCATCCCCTTGGGGAAATGGAAGTGGCCGGCCCTGGCCTTCTGCACCGCCGTGGTGCTGCTCGCCGTCGGCATGCCGTACTACATCCTGGTCCGCGCCGCCCTCTCCCATGCCTGGGCGCAGCCGTTCACCCTGGAGAACTTCACCTGGAACAACATTCGATTCGTGCTGTTGGATTACACGGCGACCCGCACCGCCATGCAGAACACGTTCGTGCTCGGCATCGTGACCGCTACGGCGGCCGCGCTCTTGGCCGCCCTCGTGGCCTACATCGTCCATCGGAGGCTGGTGCGGGGCACGCAGCTCGTGGAGGTGCTGTCGACGGCGCCGGTGGCCGTACCGGGGATCGTGCTGGCCGTCGGGCTGTTCATCACCTACACCCGCCCGCCGCTGGTCCTGTACGGCACGCTGTGGATCTTGTTTCTTGCCTACCTGACCAAGGAGCTGCCCATCGCCTACGCCCAGTCCATGACCACGTTCCGCAGCATCCACGGAGAGCTGGAGGAGGCCAGCCGCATCGCAGGGGCGAGCCGCCTGCGGACCCTTTTGGACGTGACCGTTCCGTTGGCCAAGACCGGGGTCATCGCCGCCTGGTGCTTCGTCTTCATCGGCGCGATTCGCGAGCTGTCCGCGTCCATCCTCTTGTTTACAGCGCGCACCCGGGTCGTCTCCGTGGTCATCTACGACCTCAAAGAAGAAGGCATGTGGGGCGCCATTTCCGTCCTGGGCGTGCTCCTTTTGGCGGTGACCTTCTTGGTGGTGTTCTTCATGCAGCGCTACTTCGGCCGCGATCCGCTGAGGGGGTAGTCGGGCTTGGCGGGCATCACGATCAAGGGGCTGACCAAGCGCTTCGACAACGTGGTGGCGGTGGACCATCTGGACCTGGAAATCCAGGAAGGGGAGTTCGTTTCCCTGCTCGGCCCTTCCGGCTGCGGCAAGACGACGACCCTGCGCCTGATCGCCGGTTTCCTCACCCCCGATGACGGCACGATCACGGTCGGCGAGAGGGTTCTTTCGCAGCGGGGACACGTGGTGCCGCCGGAACGACGCAACATGTCGATGATTTTCCAAAGCTACGCGGTGTGGCCGCACATGACGGTGTTTCAAAACGTGGCATACGGCCTGCGCCTGCGGCGGCTGCCCAAGGACGAGGTGGAGCGCCGGGTGCGGCGCATGCTGGCGGTGGTGCGCCTCGACCGGCTGGCAGACCGCTACCCCGCACAGTTGTCGGGGGGCCAGCAGCAGCGGGTGGCGCTGGCCCGCGCCCTGGTCAAGCGGCCGGCCCTGCTCCTGTTGGACGAGCCGCTCTCGAACCTGGACGCCCAGCTGCGCCAGGCCATGCGCGCCGAGATCCGGCGCATCCAGCGGGAGCTGGGCGTGACCGCGGTGCTGGTCACCCATGACCAGACCGAGGCGATGACCATCGCCGACTGGG
>DATCKT010000114.1:0-10263 GCA_036562195.1 Limnochordales bacterium | reverse complement strand
GATCATCCACAGGGCGGCCCGGTCCTTGACCGAGCCGCCCGGGTTGAACCACTCGGCCTTGGCGTAGATCTCCACGCCCGGAACGTGCTGCGCAATGCGGCGCAGGGGCAAAAGCGGCGTGTTGCCCACGTGCGCCAGCAGAGGAGCCTTCTCGATCCACGACTGCCAGCGGCGGTGATGGGGCGGAGCGGGCAACCCCTGGTGTGCGAAACCCATCGCCCATCCCTCCCCAGCGTTCAGAACGGCGCCACAGCCGTCCGGTTTCAACATAACACCGAAAAACCGCCCGGGCAACCCGCAAAAGAGGCGAGCAGGTCGGCCAGGTGGCGCCGGGCGGCGTACACATAGCCGACGCCGGCTCTGCCTTTCCCCACTTGCAGGCGGAACGGCTCCTCAGCGTGCGGCCGCCACCGGCTCGATCAAGGCCAGCAGCTCGTCCACGGTGGCTTCGGCCACGGCCATGGAGTCGTCCGCGCAGCCGTAGTACACGCGCACCAGGCCGTCGTCTTCGACCACAGCCCCGCAGCTGAACACGACGCCGCTGTAGAAGCCCTTGGCTTCGTACGGTGCGTCGGGCGACAGGATCGGTCCCGCCGAGCGGCCGATGAGCCGCTGCGGGTCGTTGAGGTCAAACAGCGCGAGCCCCAGGTGGTAGCGGCCGGCCGCGTCGACGCCGTGGTAGATCTCGAGCCACCCGTGCTCGGTGCGGAAGGGCACGGCGCCGGCACCTAGCCGTTGGGAGTCCCACATGCCGGCGCGCAGGTCCAGGGCCACGGTGTGCTGGCCCCAGGCGCGGCCGTCGGGCGAGCTGGCCGACCAGATCACCTTGTTGCCGAACGCGATCTCCCCGGGCCGGTGCAGCGCGTAATAGCGCCCGTTGATGGGTCCCGGGAACAGGACCACGTTCTTGTTTTCCGGCGGGAAGATGATGCCTAGCCGCTCAAACTCCACAAAGTCCTTGGTCCGGGCCAGCGCCGTCACCACGCCCCAGTTGGAAACGGCCACGTAGGTGATCCAGTACTCGTCCCCCATGGGCGTGATGCGCGGATCCTCCAGGCCATACGCCTCGTAGATCTCCTGCGGAAACATGGCGGGCTGCGGGTCCACCGCGAACCGGTACCCGTCCCGGCTGCGGGCGACGCGCAGGTGGGAGACCGAGGTCAAGTAGTGACGGCCTCGGTAGGCGACGCCGCGGGGGTCGGACAGGTCCACTTCGGGGTCGCTGCGGTCCCACGACAGCTCGCCGAAACGCACCGGCCGGACGGTGGTGTCGAGCCACGGGACGCGCACCCGGTTCGGGTCCAGCTGCAGCGGGCGTTCGGCCACCCGCAGGAGCAGCACGATCTCGTCCCCGACGCGGACGGCCCCCGCGTTGAAGACGCCGATGACTTCGTAGTCCTCCCGGGTCGGCGGCACGTCCTGGGGCGTCAGGATAGGGTTGTGGGCATAGCGGCGCAATGTCATTAGGCAGAAACCACCTTCACAGGAGGAATGCCGGAGGATTGTTCCACGGCCCGGGTGTCGTTCCTTCAGGGGTTGGAATGCCTCCGGCAAAACTTGCCGTGGCCTGCGTCCGCTGCCTTGTGCACCGCCGTCCCCACCCGGCCGGCACCCCTCAAACCCGCAGCAAACCCATCTCCCGTGCCAGTCGATTCATCCCTTCGATCTGCTCCACCGCCATGCGCATGGCCCTGCTGACGCGCCGGCCGACGAAGGCCACCCGCCCGGTGGGCCGCGCCGTGGTGCGTCCGACGCGGCCGGCCATTTGCACCAGGGCGGCCGTCTGAAAGATGTGCTCCACGTCGCTGAACAGGACGATGACGTCCACATCGGGGACGGTGATGCCCCGCTCCAGGATGGTGGTGGCCACCAAGAGAAGCAGCCGCCCGTCCAGGAAGGCTCTTCGCTTAGCCTCCCGCTCGGGATCGCGGGAGTGGGACCACCCGACGCGGCCGCGCCACTCCGTCGGGGCCAGCGCCGCAGCCATCCCCCGCCCCACCCGCTCGGCCAACGCGATGGTGGGCACAAAGACCAAAAGGCGCGCCGGTGGTGTACCGGACAGGCTCCGGCGGACCAGAGACAAGACCATTTCCGAGGGGCGATACGGCCGCGCTTGCCCGTCTTCGCCTGGAACCAGCGACCGATCCACCAAGAGTTCGGGGACAGGCAACGGATGGCCGTGGTGCCGGGCGGGAATGGGCACAAGCAAGCTCTTCCCCGAACGAGCCTCAGCGATCATGGCCTCATCGGGCGTCGCGCTCATCCGGATCAAGTGGCCGTCGGTCCGCAGCGCCCGTGCCACGGCTCGCACCAGCATGGGGCTTCCCCGGTACGGATACGCGTCCACCTCATCGAGAACGGCCAGGTCGAAAGCCTGGTAAAAGCGAAGTACCTGGTGGGTCGTGGCCACCGTCAGCGACCCGGGGTCCAGCCCCGGCCGATCCACCCTGTCGGGCCCGCCGTGGAGCACCCTGATCTCCGCGGACGGAAAGGCCGCCGCGAACCGCGGGCCCAGCTCCTGCACCACGTCCCGGCGCGGCACCGCGAAAAGCACGCGTCCGCCGCGGGCCAGCACGCGGCCGGCCGCGGGAAACGTCACCTCGGTCTTGCCCGCACCGCACACCGCCCACACCAGCGCCTCCCGCCGCTCCCGCTGGCGCACAAAGCCCTCCAAAGCCCAGGCGGCTCGCCGCTGCGCCTCGGTCAGCGCCGGCAAGCGGACGGTCACCGGCCGGCGCTCCAACCGGGCAGGGCCGGCGAGCTCGAAGCCGCGAGCGGCCGCCAGGGCGGTCCTTGCCGGCCGCGGCGGCCATGTTGGCCCTGTGGAGGTCGGTGCGGAGAGGTTCACCAATACGTTGGCGCACGCGAGGTTTCCCGCTGCGGACCGCGGGTCAGGACCACAGCCTGCGGCGGGCGGCGCTGCGGCAGCTTCGTCCACACCGGCCGCGTAGAGAAACACACAGGCGCTCACCACGCCCAGCGCCCGGCACGCATCGCAGCGCCAGCACGCCCGCTCCCCGCACGCCGCGCAATCCCACGGTCGCACCTGATCGCATTCGCCGCAGCGGGTGCAGCGGAAGCCGCCCAAAGGTGCGGGGTACACGCCCGGCAGTCGCTGCACTTGGCCCAGGAGCACCAGCCACGTCAGGCATTCTTCCAGCGGCCGCTCCAGCGCAAGGCCCGCCAACTCCACCTGGCGGACCACTTCGGCGCCGGTGAGCAGCCGCCCCCGCAACAGGGCAGCGACGCCCGCCAACGCTGTCGCCGACGGTGGATGGCTCTCCAGCTCTGCGCCGGGTTGCGCCAGCCGTCCATCCTCCACCCATGCTCCCGCGCACCCATACGGTGCGATAGACCCGCGCCTTCGGCCCGGCGTACCGTCATCCGCGGCCCAGGCGTAGCCCGCGGCCTGCAGCACGCACCGGGCTTGCGCCGCGGCCCTCCACACCGTCGCTTTCCAAAGGGGCCGGTCGTGCGCCGGCCCCCTGCGGCCCAGCGGCCAGCGCAGGAGGCTTTCCGTGAGCCGGGATCGGAACGCGCCGAGCCCCGTCCAGGCCCCGCTGCCGGGCCCTTCGTTTCTGCTTTGGCTGAACCCGACGCCCGGGCCACGCCAGAACCGGAACCGAAGACCGGCACCAGAGCTGGACCACACGTTGACCGCGCCGTCCGCCGCCGAGCCGCCGGCCGGAGAAACCACGGCCTGCACTTCCCGTGACTCCGCCAGCGCACGGCACGCCAGCTCGGCCCACATGGGCGGCAGCGACGGACCCAAGGGGATTAAGTGCCGGGCCCCGGCCGCCAGCCAGAAGCGGCGGTCCACCTCCGGGCGAGGGGAATGGCCGAAGGTGACCCGTTCGTCGTCGTGCACCACCGCGTAGAGCACGCTGCGCCGGCGCACGGGCGCCACCTCCAGGAGCTCGGGGCTCGCTTCAGCCCTTGGCCCCACGCGCGAGGGGCTGCACGCGCATGGCGGCAACCCGATGATCCGGGCCGTAGTGGATGCGGACGTAGTACGGCGGATCACCCGCCGGGGCCAAGATGTAGGGCAAGAGCTGCCGGTCCACGTCGGGAATGGCATAGGAGGCCAGTTCTTCCCTGGGCAGCCAGTCCAGCTGGCCTTCGTCGGTGGTGCGTGGACCGGCCAAGAGCTCCGGCGGCGCGCCCGCGACCACCGGCCGCGCCCGGAACACGAACACCACCCAGTTGTACGCTGCGCCTTCACCCGTCTCCGAGCAGGCCAAGCGCAGCTCCGGCCGCTCAAGGATGAGACCCGCTTCCTCCCGCACTTCCCGCAGCACCGCCTCGCGGGGGTCCTCTCCAGGCAGGAGTTTCCCGCCGGGGGCCGTCCAATGGCCGGCAAAGGGTTCCTTGTGCCGGCGCAGCATCAAGACGCGTCCTTGATGTTCCACGTAACAGAGGGCGCTCAGCCGCTGCCGGTCCGGGTCCATAAACAGGTCCCGGCAGCGCATTCCCACGCCTTCGGCGGCCAAGAACCGGTCCACGGCCGCCCACGCGGGCCGCTCATCATCCCGCTCACCGGGGAGACGACTCCCCGCGCCGTCCGTCATGTCCTTCAGCTCCCGGTTTCCAGGATAGATAACCTCCGCCTCCCACCGCCACCCGCACCTCGCGGTATCCCCGGCAAGGCGCAGGCGCCCGGGCCCGTCAGCGGGTCACGGGGCAGTCAGCGGGCTGCGGAGAGATCTGCGAGCCGCGCACAGGTCTGTGGGCCGCGCACAGGTCTGCGAGCCGCGCACAGGTCTTCGGGCCGCGGAGACGCCAGCCGCGCAGACGCCACCGGGCCGCGCAGACGGTACCGGGTCGCGCAGACGGCACCGGGCCCGGCGAGATCAACGTGTCGTGTAAAGCAGGTACATGGCCGCCCAGTACGTGACGACCAGCGCGACCGAATCGAGGCCCAGCCGCCCGAAGCTGCGTTCCGACCGGTAGAAGAGCCCGAGGACCGCGATCCCGCTCATGATGACGCCAAACAGGGCCACCGTGGCATGGGACGGGTCGACCACGGCCAGAATCGGCCCCGGCCGGTACGCGATGTCGGACACAAGCAGGATGACCATGTTAAAGATGTTGCTGCCGAAGATGTTGCCCACGGCCAGATCGAACGAGCCGGCCATGGCCGCGCTGACGGTCGCCACCACTTCGGGCAGCGACGTGGCCGCCGCGATCAAGCTGCTGCCGATGAACGTCTCGCCAAGGCCCGTCGCCTCCGCCAGCGCGTCCCCCGCCCGGCTGAGAATGACCCCGGCCACCGTCACCACCAGGCCCGAGACGGCGAACACGCCATAGGCGCGGCCCAGGGACATGGTGTCCCGCCGTTCGGGACGCGCTTGCCGCTCCCGGATCCACGCCGGCGGCGGGTCGATGAAGACGCTGGCTTGCTGCCCGGGGTCCCGCTGCGTATAGCTGCGCAGCATGCGCGCGCCGAACAGGTACACGGCCGTGATGAGCAGCGTGTCCCAGCCGATCCAGCCTATCCGCCCGGGCAAGGGCAGCATGATGGCCACGGCGGCCATGGCCGACAGGAGCATCCCCAACACCGCCGACAAGATGTGGGCGGCGGACACCTTGCGCAGGATCGACCCCCGCCCTTCCAGCAGGTCGGCCACGGGGATGATGAACAGGTTGAATACGTTGCTGCCGAACACGTTGCCCACGGCGATGTCCGGCAGCCCCATTACGCCGGCACTGGCGCTGGTCACCACTTCGGGCAGCGACGTGGTGCCGGCCAAGAGAATCGAGCCGACCCACAGTCCACCCAAGCGGGTCTTCTCCGCAATGACATCCGCCGCCCGGCTCAAGGCGGTGCCGGCCAGGACGATGAGGAACGCGCTGCCGAAGAAGGCGACCCAAGCCATTCATTCGCCCCTCCCCTCGGCGCTCCCGTCGTCCGGTAGCGTCCCGGGAAGATCCACGGCGGCGATCGAGAGGTAGACGGGCGCAGCGGCGATGGGCACCCGAT
This sequence comes from Limnochordales bacterium, assembly GCA_036562195.1. Classification (GTDB taxonomy): domain Bacteria; phylum Bacillota; class Limnochordia; order Limnochordales; family ZCTH02-B6; genus ZCTH02-B6. The sequence goes on along the minus strand of DATCKT010000114.1, from coordinate 4,283 downwards.
CCAGGGGCCGGCCTTGCGCGTCCAGCACCCGGACCTGGACCCACGCCGGCAACGCCAGCTCCGCCAGCGGCACCACGGCCATGGGCGCGTCGACGGGGTGCGCCGCTGACCACAGTACCACCACGAGGCTGTCACCGGGGCGGCCCGCAAAGGGATGCACCGCGACCTGGGACAGAACCGCGCCCGTACCCATCTGCCCGCGCAGTGCCGCCAGCACGACGCCCATGGCCTGCACGGCGGCGTCGTCCCCGTCGTCCGGGGAAACCGGCTGGGGCAGCCCATACGTGCGCCCGCCCAGCTGCTGCGCCAAGGTCCGGTAGGCGGCCGCTGCCGGTTTCGCTTCCCCGTCGCGCCGCACAAGACCAAAGTTGGCGTCCGCCACGTCCCGTTCCCAGCCGGCGTCTACGAGCTCTTGATAGAAGACCACGCCCACGCCCGCCTGCGCGAACGCGACATGGCTGCGTGCGAGGTATTCCGCCTGCTGCTCCTCGCTGACCCCGGTGCGGTGAGGGAGGCTGCGGGACACGCCGATGTGGGTCGGGTACCCGAAGCGCCACACCCACAGTTCCAGGTCGTAGCCCAAGCTGCGGAGCAGGCCGCGCACTTCGCCGATGGTCACCGCCAGGCCCTCAGGCGGCGCCGGCCAGCGGTTGGCCTCGAGGACCAGGCCGTCCAGCCCCGCCAGGCCCCCTTCCCGCACCAGCACCTCCAGCCAAAGCAGATCCCCCGCGTTGGCGGCCGCCCGCACCCGCGCATCGGCCTGGACCGCGCGGATGGCCGCCGCCGTGTCCTGCACGAAACGCGCGTACGGCACCGCCTCCCGGGCCCACAGCAGCGGATCCGCATCCGGCGGCTCGTCCCGGACCACGATCCACTCGGCAATGGCCCCTGCGAAGCGTGCGGCCACCTGTTGGACGAAGAACAACCAATCGGCCTTGTTGGCCGTGGGCCAGCCCAGCCAGCGCACCTCCGCCGTGGGCCACGGAAGCCCCGGCGGGTACACGAACACCCCGACAGGCTGCAACCCCAGGTCCCGCGCCCGGCGCACCGCCAAGTCGAAGTCGTTCCAGGCGAAGGTGCCGGGCGCCGGCTGGACGCGCTCCCAGGCAAACTCAATGGGCACCACGGCCGCGCCCAACACCGCGGCGAGGGCCATGTTGGCGCTGGCCCGCCACGGATCGGGCCCGAGATGCAGCCCCAAGGTCAACGGGAGCGGGTCGACCGGCAGCCCCAACGCGGACCCCACCACGCCCACAGGCGCCGCCTGGCCCAGGGTCCTCGGGCTGGGCGCTTCCCCGGACGCGTCGCCGGACACGACTTCGCCGGGGACGGCTTCGCTTGCCGACGCGCCGGCTGACGCGCCACCGGCGGGCGGGGCTTCGTTTAAGGAGGCTTCACTCCACGGGATATTGTCGGCCGCGGCTTCATCGGTGGAACCTTCAGCGGGGGGCGCCTCGCCGGCGACCGGCGCCTCCACCGTGCCCAACGCCGCCGGTGAACCGTGCTCCACCGCCGGCGCTGCCGGCGCGCCCGCCTCCTGCGCCAACGCGACGGCACCCGGGAGCATTCCCATCGCCAGACACGCCGCCAGCACCACGAGCATCGCCGCCGCCGGCACAGGCCCCCCGCGCCTCACTGGTTCGCCGCCTCCCGCAGGCGCTCGGCCAAGCCGCTGGCCCGGGCCTCTTCCCGTACGCCCCGCAGGGCGAGGCGCAAGGCCCGCCGGCTGCCCACGATGACCACCAGCCTCCGGGCGCGCGTTACGGCCGTGTAAAGCAGGTTTCGCTGCAGCATCATGTAATGTTGCGTGGTCAAGGGCAGGATCACCGCCGGGTACTCGCTCCCCTGGCTCTTGTGCACCGTGATGCAGTAGGCCAGCGTCAGCTCATCGGTTTCGCCGGCGGCGTACTCCACCACCTGCGGCCCGTCCGGCTGCGGAAACCGCACCCGCACCGAGCCCGTCTCCGGGTCGATGTGGTCGATGCGGCCGATGTCGCCGTTGAACACCTGCTTTTCGTAATTGTTGCGGGTCTGCATCACCTTGTCGCCGACCCGCAAGCCCCCCACCCCCGCCGCCTGGGCGGCCTCGCCCCGGGGCGGATTCAGCGCCTCCTGCAGCAGCCGGTTGAGCCGGTCCGCCCCCGTCGCCGAACGCCGCATGGGGCTCAGCACCTGCACGTCTTCGATGGGATCGCAACCCAGGTACGCCGGCAGCCGCCGGGCGTTGAGCTCCAGCACCGTCTGGGCCACTTCTTCGGGGTCTTCGCACTCAATGAAGAAGAAGTCGCCGCCCGCGCGGTTGACGATGGGCTCTTCCCCCCGCAGAATCCGGTGCGCGTTCGTCACGATCAGGCTGCGTTCCGCCTGGCGGAAGATATGCGTCAACCGGGCCACGGGCACGGCTTGCGACGCGATGATGTCCCGCAGGGGATACCCCGGCCCCACCGGCGGCAGCTGGTCCACGTCGCCCACCAGCACCAGGCGCGTCCCGGGCGCCACCGCCCGCAGCAGGTGATGGGCCAGGGGCAGGTCCACCATGGACGCCTCATCGACGATGACCGCATCGGCCGCCAACGGGCGCTCTTCATTCCGTTGAAACCGGAAACCTTCCCCCTCCACCAGCCCGAACTCGAGCAGCCGGTGCACCGTGCGGGCGGGCCTGCCGGTGGCCTCCCGCAGCCGCTGCGCCGCCCGCCCCGTGGGGCATGCCAGCTGCACCCGCAGGCCCTCGGCCTCCAAGCACGCCAAGAGCACCCGCAGGATGGTGGTCTTGCCCGTGCCGGGCCCGCCGGTCAGCACCATAACGCCTTGGCGCAGCGCATCCAGCACCGCCTGCCGCTGTTGGGGACTAAGCCGCAGCCCGGCCTTCCGCTCAGCCTCGGCGACGGCGGCCTCCCACCGGGCCTCGGCGCCCACCGGCTGCAGCAGGCGCCACTCGTCCCGCAGCCGCACCAGCAACCGGGCCACGCTCATCTCCGCCCGGTACAGCCCGCTCAGGTAGATCCGGTCGCCGTCGGCCACGGCCTGCTCCTGGCCCACCAGCTGCGCCAGGGGTGCCGCCAGCGCTTCAGGCGCGACCCCGAGCGTGTCGGCCGCCGTGGTCAGCAGCGTCTCCCGCGGCACATACACGTGCCCGTTCTCCGCCGCCTCCTGCAGGACATGGTGCAAGCCTGCCACGAGCCGCTGCGGCGCGTCGGGCGAGATCCCCATAGACTGGGCGATGCGATCGGCGGTCTTAAACCCGATGCCGGCGATGTCCGTGGCCAGCCGGTACGGGTTCTCCCGCACCCGGCGGATGGCCTCATCGCCGTAGACCCGATAGATGCGGGCGGCGTAAGCCGGGCTGATGCCATGACCCTGGAGAAACACCATCACCCGCTGGACGCCCTGGTGCCGCCGGAGCGCCTCGGCAATGGCGGCGGCCCGCTTGGGACCGATCCCGGGGACTTCCGCCAGCCTCTCGGGCTGTTCCGTGACCACGTGCAGCGTTTCCACACCGAAGTGGGCGACCAGGCGCTCGGCCATGACCGGTCCGATGCCCGGGATCAGCCCCGAGCCCAGATACCGGCGGATCCCCTCCAGCGTCGCCGGCGCGACGACCATGAAGTCGGTCACCGCCAGCTGCCGGCCGAACTGCGGATGGGTCACCCACTGGCCCCATACCCGCAGCCGCTCGCCCACGGCCAGCGATGGAAACCGCCCCGTGATGGTGATGGTGGACGGGCCCCACAAGGACGTGGTTTCCCGCCCGTTGGAAGACCCGCGGGTGGACTCAAGCGCCAGCCGCGCCACCGTGTACCCGTTCGCGTCGTTGCGGAAGGTGATGCGCTGTACGACGCCTTCCAGCTGCACGGGCCCGCCGGCGGTATCCCGGTCCTCGGCCGCGCCGCCCGGCGCCGGCTCCCCGGTCGCTCCATCGGTGGCGAAGCTTCCGGGCAGTGTCGGTTGCCTCCTCGCCCCGCGCTTGTCCGCCATCGCGTGGTTCGAATGCGACCTGGTCATGGCCAGGCCATTCGCCGGGACGCGGGGCCCTTCCTGCGTCGGCTCCAGCCGCTCACGCCGGCCGGTGGGCTACAGGTGGTTACCCCGGCGCGTCCGAATCAGGCTCTTCCCCCGCGAGCGATACCAAGCCCAAGCGGACGGCCCAGATGGCCACCTTGGTCCGGTCGTCGACGCCTAGCTTCTGGTAGATGCGGCTGACGTGGTTCTTGACGGTGTGGGGACTGATGAACAGCTGCTGCGCGATCTCTTGGTTGCTCAAACCTTTGGCCATCAGCTTGAGC
>DATCKT010000093.1:0-3335 GCA_036562195.1 Limnochordales bacterium | reverse complement strand
CGTGATGGGAGGCCCGCCCAGGCTCCACGCCCCAGCCCGGACGGTCCGGGGGTTCGAGGGGTCGTCGCCTGGGCCGGGATGAGCCTGCCGACCCTAGCGTAACCTGAGCTTGTCGCAGGTAGTGTGACAGCAGGCAAGACCGGTGGGCACCAGGACGCGCACCCCGGCCGGGCGGGTCCGCGCGGGCTCGTCCCCGCTTGCGCCGTCCCCTCCGCCGCCACCGGCCGTCCCTCTCGGCTCTAGCGAGTGCCGCCTCCAGCACCGCCATGTTGGCCACCCCATCCTCGCCGGGAGGGCAGGCGCCAGCAGGAATCTCAACGGGCGCAGCGAAAGCGCAGGCTAGTATTAAAACCGATTACAGTTCCAAGCCGTCGGTGCGCCGACCGTGCCGCCCGCCCCATGGGGCGGCACGGGCGCTGGCCCCAGAACCGGAAGGGGGAGCTGCCGTGCACGCGTGCAACCGAGCGCGCTGGTCCGTGGCGAGCCTTCATGGGGTCGTCGGCCTGACCTTGGCCCTGGGCCTGATGCTGGGCGTGGCGGGTACGGCCGGGGCCGGCGCTCAGCCCATTCGCATCGGGCTGCAAGGCCCCATCACGGGCGCCTGGGCCCTGGAAGGGGAGATGGCCGTCAACTCCGTTCAGATTGTGGCGGACCAGATCAACGCCCGGGGTGGGGTCCTGGGCCGGCCAGTGGAGATCGTCATCGGCGACGACCAGGGGTCGCCCCGTCAGGCCGCCTTGGTGGCGCAGCGCATGGTCGCCCAGGGTGTGGTGGCCGTCATCAGCTCCTACGGCTCCTCCATCACCGAGCCGGCCTCCGTCATCTACGAGGAGGCCGGCCTTCTCAACATCGCCTATGGAGCCACGGCCGTCAGCCTCACGGAGCGCGGGTATCGCTACTTCTTCCGCACCTGTTTCCGGGATGACCGGCAGGGCGACTTTTTTGCGGAGATGGTCCGGACGCACCTGCGGGCCAGCCGGATCGCCATCGTCCACGACAACACCACGTTCGCGCGTGGCCTGGCGGAAGCGGCCCGCAGCTCGCTGGCTGGCGTACCGGGAGTGGAGATCGTCTTCTACGACGCCATCACGCCCGGCGAGCGGGATTTCACCGCCACCATCAGCCGCATGCGCACCCGCAACCCTGAGGTGGTCTACTTCACCGCCTACTACCCGGAGGCAGGCCTCTTCCTGCGCCAGATGCGGGAGGCGGGGCTCGATGCCGTCTTCGTGGGCGGCAACGCCGCCGTCAACGCAGAGTTCATCGACATCGCGGGGCGCGGCGTGGCGGCCGGCGTGCTGGTGACCCAAGAGCCACTGCCGACGGACCTGCCCTACCCGCAGGCCCAGGCCTTCCTGGCGGAGTACGTGGCGCGGCACGGCGCGCCGCCCAGCAGCCCGTGGCCCGTCTATGCGGCCGACGCACTCAACGTCATCGTCGCCGCCATCGAGGTGACGGGCTCGACCGACTCGGCCGTGCTGGCTGACTACCTGCGTCATCAGCTTCGCATCGACGGCATCACCGGGCCCATTGCCTTTGATGAGCGGGGCGACCGGGAGGGCGCCATCTACAAGGCCTACGTCGTCAACGAGGAGGGCGCGATCGTGGACGCCGGCTACTGAGACGGCGCGGCGAGGAGGCAGGGGTGCCGGTCCATCAGGGCCGTGCGCCAGGCAGACGGCCGGCGCCGGGCGATGCAATGGGCGCCGAGTGGGACGAGCGGGGAATGTGCCCGTGACGATCTTCATCGAGCAGATGATCAACGGCTTGACGGTGGGCTCGGTCTACGCCCTGGTGGCCCTGGGCTACACCATGGTCTACGGCATCATGCGCCTCATCAACTTCGCGCACGGCGAGATGTTCATGCTGGGAGCGTATGTCGGCTTCAGCCTGCTAATGGCGCGCCTTGCCGCCGCCTCCCTGCCGGCGTTGGCCACGCTGGCGGTCATCGTGGTGGCGGCCATGGCCGTGGTCGCGCTGGCGGGGGTGCTGGTGGAGTACGTAGCTTACCGGCCCCTGCGGCGGGCGCACCGGCTCACCGCGGTGGTCTCGGCCCTGGGCGCCTCCATCGTGCTACAGAATGCCGCCATGTTGCTCTGGGGCCCCCGCTACCAGGCCTACCCGGCCTGGGCCGTGCCGACCGGCCGGCTCACGCTGGGGAGCGTCTCCTTCACCGCCATGCAGGCGCTCATCTTGGGCGTCTCGCTGGTGCTGATGGTCGCCCTCTATCTTTTCGTGCAGCGCACGGTGCTGGGCATGGCGCTGCGGGCCACGGCCATCGACCACGATGCCGCGCGCCTGATGGGCATCGACATCGATCGGGTGATCCGGCTAGTCTTCATCGTCGGGCCGGCCCTGGGCGGCGCCGCCGGCGTCATGATCGGCCTCTACTACCGCCAGATCCACTTCACCATGGGATGGGCGTATGGCCTCAAAGCCTTCACGGCGGCCATCATGGGCGGCATCGGCAACATCCCGGGCGCCATGGTTGGAGGGCTCTTGCTCGGCATCCTGGAGATGCTGGGAGCGGGCTACCTTTCCTCGGCGTGGAAGGATGCGCTGGTCTTCCTGCTGCTGATCGCGTTGCTGGTGCTGCGTCCTCACGGTCTGCTGGGCGAACGGGTGGCGGACAAGGTGTGAGGGCGGTCAGGCGCGTGGCGACGCCGACGGCCCGATGGGTGGTCTACCGCTGGATGGCGGCTCTGCTGGGCGCGGGCGTCGCGCTCATCTTTCCCTTCGTGGCCGGCCGCTACTGGACTGACGTGGCCGTCTTCTTTGGCATCTACGTCATCCTGGGCCTGAGCCTCCACCTCATCGTAGGCGAGGTGGGGCTGTTCAACATGGGCCACGCTGCCTTCTTCGCCATCGGCGCCTATACCACTGCCATCGGCTCCACCCGATGGGGCGTGCCGCTTCTCTGGCTGTGGCCCGCCAGCGCCCTGGTGGCGGCGCTGGCTGCCTACCTGGTGACCCGGCCCATCATCCACCTGCGGGGCGATTACCTGCTCATCGTCACCATCGGGCTCAACGAGATCGTGCGCATCGCGCTGGTCAACGACCCGGGCGGGCTGACCGGCGGCGCCAACGGGCTGTTGGTGCTGGACCGCCTGCGCATCGGGAGCTGGACGGTCAGCACGCCCACCGACTTCCACTGGCTAGTCTGGGGCTTCGTCGCGATGCTGGTGGCCGCGCTGGTGCGGCTGCAAGACTCCCGCATCGGGCGGGCCTGGAACTACGTGCGGGAGGACGAAGTGGCGGCTCTCGCCATGGGCGTCGACGTACGCGCCGTCAAGACCCTGGCCTTTGCCCTGGGGGCCGGGATTGCGGGCGCGGCC
>DATCKT010000089.1:0-16079 GCA_036562195.1 Limnochordales bacterium | reverse complement strand
GCCTCGAACTCCGCCGAGCCCGCGGCAGGCTCCTCCCGCCCATGAGTGCTGCCACGGGCTTCGCTGCGGCGGGGCGGTCCACCTCCCGGCGAGAGGTCCAGCCGGCCAGCCTCAGCTGGGCGGACCCGCCGGCACGCCGGGCAAACTTGGCACGGTTTCCAAAGGCCCAAGCGGCCCCCCGTGTCGAATCCCCACGCGACAGCCACGAGATCTCCGCCGCGCGACCTGAGCGCCGGATCGCGAAAGGACGACGGCCCATGGCCCGCAGGAACCCACGCGCGCCGCACGTGTTCCGCGGCCACGTCTTGGACGAATTCCAGATCCAGGCCGCCATCGCCATCCAGCAGGACATGTCCACGCTGGTCAGCGCACCCACCGGCACGGGCAAGAGCCTCATCGCCGACTACTTGGTGGACGAGATGCTCCAGCGCGGCCGCCGCGTCATCTACACCGCGCCCATCAAGGCGCTGGTCAACCAGAAGTACCGGGAGTTTCGGGAGCTGTACGGCGGCGCCCGCACCGGCATTCAGACCGGCGACCTGTCGCTGAACCCCGACGCCCCCCTGGTGGTGATGACCACGGAGGTGCTGCGCAACCGGCTGCTGAGCGGCGGCGACCGTCCGGTGGAGGCGGTGGAAGCGGACGAAGAAGAGGAGGACCGCCTCGCTGCGGGGGTCGACCGGCAACCGGAGGAGGAGAAGGGGGATGAGACCCGGGACGGCGTGCCGCGCGACCGGGGCCGCGGGCCAGCGCGTGCGCCGGCCCGCGGCCGTGGCCGAGCCGCTTTGCCCTCCCCCGCCGACTGGGTTGTGTTTGATGAGATCCACTACCTCGACCACCCGCAGCGGGGTACCGTCTGGGAGGAAGCGATGCTGCTCTTGCCGCGAGGCTGCCGCATCCTCGGCCTGTCGGCCACCGTCCCCAACATCCGGCAGATCGCGGCTTGGCTGGAGGCGGTCCACGGCGAACCCGTGGCCACCGTGATCCACACCGAGCGGGCCGTGCCCCTGCGCCACCGCTATTTCACCGACACGGGGCAGCTGGTGGACTACGCGGACATGTGGCAGCACTTGACCGGCCACGACCTCAAAGCCGGCACCGTTTCCGTGAGGGAGGCGGACGCCCGCACCCCGCAAGGCCTTTCCGACCGGCGGCGCGAGCGCCCACAGGACCGCCGGCGGCGGGCCGACCCCGCGCGGGACGCCACCCACCTGGAGCTGGTGGCTTTCCTGCAGCGGAACGGGCTCTTCCCGGCCATCTACTTCGTCCTCAGCCGCCGGGAGGCCGAGCGCATGGCCCGCGACCTGGCCCGCCGCCGGGACTTCCTGCGGCCCCACGAACGGGAAGCGGTGCGGGTGACGGTGCGCCACATCCTGCAGCAGGTGGGCCTCACCCCGGCGCAGATCCCGGGGCTGGACGCCATGGCGGATCTTTGGTCCCGGGGCATCGGCGTGCACCATGCGGGGCTTCTGCCCATCGTCAAGCACATCGTCGAGCACCTGCTGGAGCGGCGCATCCTGCGGATCGTCTACGCCACCGAAACCTTTGCCGTGGGCGTGAACATGCCCGTGCGCACCGTCTGCTTCGGCAGCCTGGAGAAGTTCGACGGCCGCCATTACCGGCTGCTGACCCAGCAGGAGTACATGCAGATGGCCGGCCGGGCGGGCCGCCGGGGCTTGGACCGGGAGGGCACCGTCATCTGCCGGGCCGACCCCGACACGCTGCTCAAGGCGGGCCTGCGGGACTGGGAAACCGAGCGGCTCGAACCCCTCACCAGCCGCTTCACCTTGTCCTACACCACGGTGCTCAACCTCCTGCACCGCCACGGCGGCCTGCACGACAGCGTCCGGCGGTGGCTGCGGGCCACGCTCCGGTGTTTCCAGGCGGAGAAACCCGAAGACGCGGCGGCGGAGCTTGAGGAACAGTTCGCCGAACGGGCGGCCGCCCTGGCGCGGCTCGGCTACCTCGAGGACGGCGCCCTCACCGCCAAGGGCGAGTTTTGCCGCCGCATCTGGGTCAAGGAACTGCTCGTGACGGAAATGGCCTTCGACGGGACGCTGGGCGCGCTGCCCCCCGATGAGCTGGCCGGCTGGGCCGCGGCGGTGGTGTGGGAACCGCGGCCCCAGGACGCCTCCCTCCCCCGCACCGCGCCCGGGTGGCTGCCCGCGGCGCAGCTGGCTGCCGACCGGATCGTGCGCTCTGCCGGGCCGGACGGCCGGGAGATGGGCCGCGTGGAAGGCCGCATCGCCCCCGTGGTTCAGCGCTGGGCCGCCGGCGACGACTGGCAGGAGCTGCTGCGGCACTACCCGCTGGAGGCGGGCGATTTCGTGGCCCTGTGCCGGCAGGCGGTGGACTTGCTGCGGCAGGTCAAGGGCGCCGGGGCCGACCCTGCACTGCGGGCCGCCGTCGACGCGGCCATCGCCGCCGTGGATCGGGACGTGGTGCGGGCGTCCCGGCTCTTCTGACGCCGCGCCTGGCGGTGGGCAGTCCTTGACGGTCATCATGGGAGGCCGTATAATGTTGGTGTAAGTATATATAATTTCCAATCGGCGTCCCTAGTAGACTAGTCATTTGAGTTGCAACCGTTAGCCCCTCGTCATCGCGCCGATCGCACCAACATTCGCCAGCGCCGCGCGCCTGCGCCGGGCACAAGGGGGTGCAGCCGCGCACCGGGCACGAACCGCAAACCGCAGGTAGACCGCAAGCCGTCCGCAACCGAATCGGGCACATGCGAAGCTGAAGGAGGCGCACCGTTTGAGCGGACTCGTGCAACGGGCCGCCGGCCACACCGCTGGGCGCGGGCGCAGCCTCTTGGACCTGGATCGGGTCTTAGGGCCGCTGATGCTGTCGCCGGCCGTCCTCTACATCCTGCTCCTCGTCGGGTTTCCCTTCGTGTTCGCCATCTACCTCAGCATGACGGATGCCACCGTTGGCCGCCCCGTAGGCGCCTTCATCGGGCTCGACAACTTCCGCGAAATCATCCAAAGCCGCGCCTTCCGGACCGCCGTACGCAACACCTTCATCTTCACCTTCGTCTCGCAGGCCATCATCCTCGCCCTGGCCAACATCCTGTCCCTCGCCCTGCAGCGGGACTTCCGCGGCAAGGGCCTGGTGATGTTCCTGGTGCTTTTGCCGTGGGTGGCGCCAGTGTCGTTGACGACCATCGGGTGGCTGTGGATGTTCCACTCGCGCTTCAGCTTGATCGACTGGTTTCTGCGCCAGCTTGACCTCATTGAGGGAAACCTGTTTTGGCTGGGCCGGCCCGACCTGGCCATGGCCGCCATCATCACTGTGCACGTGTGGCGCATGTTCCCCTTCGCCACGGTGATCCTGTTGGCCGGCCACAGCGCCCTGCCCAAGGACGTGCTCGAGAGCGCCATGGTGGACGGGGCGGGGTTCTGGCGCACTTTATTTCAAATCCGGCTGCCGCTGCTTTTGCCCATCATGAGCGTGGCGGTGCTGTTCAGCACCGTGTTCACCTTCTCGGACATGACGGTGGTGTACGTGCTGACGCGGGGCGGGCCGTTTGACACGACCCACGTCCTGTCCAGCATGGCGTATTTCCGGGGCATCTTCGGCGGCAACTTGAGCGTGGGCGCCGCCATTTCGCTCTTCTTGTTCCCGGTGCTGCTGGTGGCGGCCATCTTTATTCTCCGCATCGCCCGCCGCACGGAGGTGACGTAAGGTGCAGCCGAGCCGGGCCATCCCCCTCCGCAAGGCTGGCTTGCGGGCGGGCCATGCGCTGGTGCTTGTGGTCTTTGTGCTGTTTACCGCCATGCCCTTTGCGTGGATGCTCATCACGTCCTTCAAGCCCGACAGCGACCTGTACAATCCCGACAACAACCCGCTGTGGTTCAACGAGCCGCCGACCCTGGACCACTGGGAATACGTTTTCCTCCGTACGCCGTTCCTGCAGTGGCTGGCCAACACGACCGTCATCGGCCTGGCGGTGATCGTCATCACCCTCGCGCTGTCCCTGCCCGCGGCCTACAGCCTCTCACGCCTTTTAGGCAGCTGGGGCGAGCGGCTCGGCATCGCCATCTTCCTCGTGTACCTGGTGCCGCCCACGCTCCTGTTCATCCCCATGGCCCGGGTCATCAGCTCCCTTGGCCTGCAGAACACGCTCTGGTCGCTCATCGTGGTCTACCCCACCATCACCGTGCCGTTTTCCACGTGGCTCCTGATGGGCTTCTTCAAATCCATTCCCCGCGACCTGGAAGAGGCCGCCATGATCGACGGCTGCAGCCGCCTGGGGGCGCTGCGGCGGGTCGTGCTGCCGCTGACGGTGCCGGGCATCATCACGGTCGTGATCTTCAGCTTCACCCTGTCGGCCCAGGAGTTCATCTACGGGCTCACCTTCGTCACATCCACGGCCGTCAAGACCGTCAGCGTGGGCGTGCCCCAGGATATGGTCCGGGGCGACGTGTTCTTCTGGGGGCCGCTGATGGGCTCGGCCTTCATCGCCAGCGTCCCGGTGGCCGTCTTGTACTATCTGGTGCTGGACCGGTTCATCGCGGGTTTCACCACGGCCGGGGCGTTCAAGTAGCCGCGGCCGGCGGCGCATGGAGTCGCGTGCGGGCCGGGGCCGCGCCGGCGGCGTGCGCCGGGCTGTTCCCGGGGCTTGATCCCGGAGCCGCCCGCCGGCCCGGCCCCGTTGCGAAAGGAGGCGATGTCGAAGAACGGTCGGCGCCGTTTCCGTAATGTTTGCATCCATTGCAATGTTGGAACCCCTCGTCGAGGGGTCCGGGCGTGCCGGGCAGTCGGATCGCTTAAGGGACAAGCGTTAGCCGCAAGGCATCTTTGAAACAGGAGGTGTCTCACGGTGTGGCAAGCCAAGACGACGAGGCGGGACTTTCTGAAGACGGTGGGAGCTGGTGCGCTGGCGGTGGGCGCACCGGCCTTGGTGCCCCGGGTTTCCCAGCGGGCGTCCGCGCAATCGGGCCCGATCACGCTGCGCATCTTGCAGTGGCAGCACTTCGTGCCCCCCTATGACGACTGGTTCAACAACGTCTTTGCCCCTCGCTGGGGCGAGCGGTACGGCGTGCGGGTGATCGTGGACAACGTGGGGCTCGCGGACTTGCCGGCCATCGCGGCGGCGGAAGCGGCGCGGGTGGCGGCTGGCCAGGACCCCGGGCACGACATGATCCAGCACCTGAGCCCGCCGGCGGCGCTGGAGCCGCAAGTGATCGACCACGGCGACCTGATCAAGGAAGCCCTCCGGCTCACCCACCCCGCCCGGCCCGGCGGGATGGGCAACTACATCCGCATCGCCCAAATGAGCACCTACAATCCTATCACCGGCAAGTACTTCGGTTTCTCCGACAACTTCGTGCCCGACCCGGTGCACTATCGCGCCGACCTGTGGCGCCAAGCCGCGGCCCAGTTGGACGGTTTCGACGGCGTGCACGCGGAAGGCGGCCCCGTCACGTGGCACGACATCCTGCGGGCGGGCCGGGTGCTCAAGCGCATGGGCCACCCCGTGGGCTTCGGCTTGTCCCAGGAGCTGGACAGCAACATGATCCTGCGGGCGATGATGTACTCGTGGGGCACGGCCATCCAGGACGAGAACAGCAATGTCGTGCTCGACCGGCCGCCTTACCGGGAGAGGACCCTGGACGTGCTGCGCTTCGTCAAGCAGCTCTATGAGGAGGCCATGTTCCCCGGTGTCTTCGCCTGGACGGCGGCCAGCAACAACGAGGAGTACCTGGCCGGGCGCCTGTCCATGGCCGCGAACGCCATCTCCATCGCGCGCGTGACGCACCAGGCGGCCCTGCAGGCGCTGCGGCGGGGCGAGAACCCGGAGACGTCGGCGGCCATCCAGTTCGCCGTCAACACCGAGATCACCGGACTTGCGCCCGCGGGTCCCCACGCGGCCCGGGGCCTGGAGCACGTGATGGGCGTCTACGCCATTTGGGACACGGGCAACACTCGGGTCATCGACGCGGCGCAGCAGTTCCTGCTGGACCTGGTGCAGAGCTTCGACCCGGATGTGGCCGAAGCTGAAGGCTGGGGCCCGGGCAAGTTCGTGGCGAGCCAGGCCTACGACTACCCGACCTTCGACAACGCCATCCCGAAGGCCAAGCGTCTGGCCTACCTGCGCAACGACCCCATCTACGCGCCCATCGCCGAGGCCACCGGCGACCGGCCCAACAAGCTGGAGAAGGTGGAAGCGGCCATGGACTGGGCGCTGCACGTGGGCTGGCCGGGGCCGGCCAACGCGGCCATCGACGAAGTGTTCAACACCTTCGTCATCCCTGTTATGTTCGCCCGGGTGGCCCAGGGCATCGACCGCCCCGAGGACGCGCTGGACGAAACCGCGGCCCACATCCGCAACATCTTCAACAAGTGGCGCCGCCAGGGGCTGGTGGGCGGGACGTCGTAGGACGGCACGGCGACGCTCCGCATGAAGGGCGGGCCACGTCATTGGCGGATACGGCGTCGCTCCGCCGGGCCTGAGGCCTACGTCACAGGAGGGCGCGGCGCCGCTCCGCCCGCCCGGAGGGCTGCGTCACCGAAGGGTGCGGCTTGCCCCGCTGGACAGCGCGTTAAGCCGTCGGAGACCAGGGGAGGCCTTTGGGCCCCCCTGGTCGCGCGCGTTCCTCAAGTTGCGGTGCGGAAACCGGCGCTCGGCGGCGTTTCCCCGGCCAGGACGGGGTTGTGCGTCACCCGGCGCGCCGCGCCATAGCCCGCGTTGCCGCTCGTCAGCGGCCGTTGCGCAGCCACGCTTCCACGAAGAAGTACTGTTCGAGGAAGTAGGGATTGAGCCCGATGCCGATGGCGACAGCGGCCATCATGAGCACCAGCGCCAGGGCCACGCGCCGGGCGAGAACCGCCCGCCCCGAGCTGCGCCAGACCAGCGGCAGCACGACCAGCGCGCTCGCGATGTTGGACAGCACCACGCCCGCGCCCGCAACCTGGGGCTCGATGCGGCCGGCGGCCACCAGGTTGGCCGCCGTGGCGGCGGTGGAGGCGCTGGAGATCAGCCCGGCCATGAAGCTGACCGCATAGAAGCCCAGGCTGCCGGCCAGCTGTTGCCCGATGGTGCCGATGACGGTGATGATGGCAAACAAGAGGCCGAAATGCAGCGCTGACGCGAGCGAAAAGGGCGATTCCACTTCAACCCGCGGCGGCTGGACGCCGGCCCGTTGCCGTCCCCTCAAGGCGAAGAACAGGCTCACCGCCATCATCAACCCCACGGGGAGCACGCCGGCGGGCAGCGCGGACGGTGAAAACAGCGCGAGGATGATGCCGTTGCGCAGGAAGGCCGCGGTCTTGGACCACATGATGCCGCGGAAGGCCAGGTCCTCGCCGGCGGCGTCGCTCTCGCGCGCCTTCTGCGCCAGGGCGACACTGGTGGCCACGGAGTTCACCAGCCCGCCAAAGAAGCCGGTGAACGTGATGCCCCGGGCGCCGTACAGCCGCAGCAGGATATAGTTGCCGAAGCTGATGGCGCTGATGAGCACCACCATGGTCCACACGCTGCGCAGGTCAAACAGGCCCCACGGATCCACGGGCCCCCGGGGCAGCACGGGCAGGATGACGAAGCTCAAAAGCAGCAGCGTGATGGCCGCGTGCACCTCTTGGCGCTTCAGGTGGCGGGTAAACAGCACCAGCTCTTCTTTCCAGCTGAGCAGGATGAGCATGAGGATGGTGACCGCCACGCCCACAAACAGGTGGCCCTGGGCCACTAGCATGCCCACGAAGACCATTAGAAACAGGGACACGGACGTGGTGGCCTCAACGCCCGACTGCTTGCGCAGCGCGTTGATGTTGAAGATGACCACGATCACCGCCGTGAAGGCCAGGGTCGCGACGGCGAAGGGCAAGCCCATATTCCATGAGAGGAAGCCCAAGAGCGCCGAAAAGGAGAAGGTGCGCAGGCCGACTTCCTTGCCGGCCCGCTCGCGTTCAAAGCCCACCAGCAAGCCGAGGCCAAGGGTGATCGCCAGGTGCCATAGGGTTATGTACGAAAGTTCCTCGGTCATCGCGCTGCCCCTTAACTGAGAGCTTATTTAATTCTCCGACGGCACCGCAAAATCCTGGCCCCGTCGCGGGGGCTGCATCAATGTATGGGAGCTCCCGACCGGTCGCCACGGGCGGGCGCCGACCCCGGCCGCAGCCGCCCCCACGCCACCAGCAGGCCCCCCATGGCCAGCATCCAGGCCATCACCGGTACCCAGCCAAGGCCGGCCGCGTCGGCGACCACACCGCCCAGCAGGCTGCCGATGGCGGCCGCCAGGGCGGCCGTCCCTTCGTACACGCCGACGGCTTCCGACCGGCGAGCGGCAGGGGTGCGGCGCGAGAGGGTGCCCGTGGCACCCAAGCTCATGAAAGGAAACACGGGTGAGCCGAACAACACCACCGTGGCCAGCGGGTCGCGCCACGCTGCGATCAAGGCATACATGGCCGCATAGATCAGGCAGCCCGCGACCAGCACCCGCTCGGCGCCCCAGCGGTCCGCCACACGGCCCAGCGGGCCCATGATCACAATGCCCAGGAAGCTGGCGACACCGATGCTGATCCCGACGTATTCCGGCGGCCCCGAAAGATATTCGGTCAGGTACGGCCCGACGACGGCGAAAAAGGCCTCGTTGCCGGTGGTCGTCAGCAGGACGACGGCGACCAGCGTCCCCACGGCGTGAAACCGCCAGATAGCCACCCGCCGCCCCTGCCCGGATGGGTTTGCGGACATCTCCGGTGCGCCAAAAGGCCCGATGGGCGCGTTGGCGGACACGGCGGGTGCGGTGGCAGACCCACGCGGTGGGTTGGCGGGCGCAGGATTTGCCGTGTCAAGGACAGCCTCTCGCCGCGGCGCCTCCAGTCCCCGCGCCGCGGTGAGAACGGCCAAGGCCACGGCTACGCTGACCCCGCTGCTGATGAGGAAGGCCGCGGTGATGCCGCTTAGGTCCAGCAGGTTCACCAGGAGACTGGTGCCGATGCTCCCGATCGTCCAGCCCACCGACCGCATCCGGTAGAAACCGGCCGACTCCTCCGCCGGGTGCTCGGGATCCGCCAGCGTGAGCCAGCTGACGCTCAGCGGTGCGATGGCCGCCAGCAGGTACGAGCAAACGACCACCACGGCAATGAATGCCGCCGAGCCGCCGACCACGGCCAGGGCCGCCTGCACGACGCCGCACACCAACAGCGTCCCCCCCACCAGCGCCAGGGGCCGGGAAACCCGGTCGCCCAGCCTCCCCCACACCGCCGCCGCCACAAACCACGTCAGCGCCGACAGCGCCAGCATGAGCGTGGTCACCGCCAGGCGCGGCTCGCCCAGCGCCTGGCGCATGTACAACGGGCCGTAGCCCAATGCCACCGCCGTGGCCACACCCTCGGCCGCCGCAGGCAGCACCAGGGGCCAGCGGCCCACCCTCCGTCGTCCCATCGGTCTCACCACCCGGCGATTCGACCGGCCTGGAACGGTTTCCTATGCCGGTTTCGAGGCAGGATCGGCGCGCCGCGTTGGGGAAGGACGTAACGGCAGCCCGCTGCCACGGGGCGCCGCCGTGACGCGCGCGCCCGCGACCCAGCGTGTGGAGGAGGACATGCCCATGTCGCATGGAAACCTGTCTGCCCCTCCCGCGGCGAGAGCCTCCTTCAAGACCAGGCTGCGCGCGGTCGCGCTGGTCCTGAGCCTCTGCGCCGCGCTGAGCGCGCCGTTGGCCCTGGCCCAGGGGGCCACCCAAGCACAGCTCACGCCGGCCGCCGCCCTGGAGCGCCTCTTCGTTGCCGAGACGTGGGAAGAGGACTGGTTTGCGGCCGAGGTGCTGGCTCAAGTGCCCATGGCCCAGCTGCAGATGATCGTCGCGCAGGTCGCCGCCGGCCTGGGCGAGCTCCAAGGCGTAGAAGGCTCCGGGATCCAGTACCAGGTCATCTTCACCAAAGGGATCGTGCCCACCACCATCGTGCTGGACGCCCAGGGCCGCATCGCGGGCCTGTGGTTCAGCGCGCCGCGGCCGCGGGTGGCAGGACTGGAGGAGGCCCTCACGCCCTTTGCCGACCTGCCCGGCCGGGTGAGCGTCCTGGTCCTGCGCGACGGCGTGGAGCTGGCGTCCCTCAATCCCGACGAGCCCCTTGCCGTCGGCTCCGCCTTCAAACTGGCCGTTTTGGCCGTGCTCCGGCACGAGATGGCCTCCGGCCGGCGGGCATGGACCGACGTGGTGGAATTGGATGAGGCCTGGCAAAGCCGGCCCTCCGGCATCCTGCAGAACTGGCCGGCGGGGTCGCCCCTTACGCTTCACTCCCTGGCGGCGTTGATGATTTCCCTGAGCGACAACACGGCCACCGACGCGCTCATCCACACCCTGGGCCGGGAGGCCGTGGAGGCCATCGCGCCCCGCAACCGGCCGCTATTGACCACGCGGGAGCTCTTCACTCTCAAAAACCCGGACAACGAGGACTTGCTGGAGCAGTACCGGGCCGCGGATGAAGCCGGCCGGCGGGCCGTCCTGGCCTCGGCCGCCGGGAGGGCCATGGCGACCCCGGACGTCTTCGTCTCCCCGCGCGCCCTCGATGTGGAGTGGTTCTTCACGACGCGGGAGCTGTGCACCTTGATGAGCGCGGTCGAGGACCTGCCGCTCATGTCCATCAACCCGGGCGTGGCGGACCCCGCGGAGTGGGAGCGGGTGGCCTTCAAGGCCGGGTCCGAACCCGGGGTGCTCAACCTGACCACGGGCCTGGTGGACGCCAGCGGCCACTCCTACTGCGTCAGCGCCACGTGGAACCACAGCGAGGCGCTGGACGAGGTTACCTTCTGGCGGCTGTACGCCGGTGTGCTGGAAGCTCTCAAGCAGCTGGGCGGCTCCCAGTAGCTCAGAAATCGTGCCAACCCCCTGGCGCCACGCTCGTGGGAAACCCCGGCGCTCGGGTCGCCAGCCGGGCGGCCCGGGCGCCCCGCGGCTCACCGCGCCAGCGCCACGACCCGTCCACCTGTGATCCGCACCAGCTCCGCCGGGGTGATGCGGAAGATGGCGTGGGGCGTCCCCGCCGCCGCATAAACCTCGTCGTACTGCAGCAGGTCCTCGTCGATGAAGGTGACCAGCGGCGTGGTATGGCCTACCGGCGGCACCCCGCCGATGGCGAACCCGGTGGCCTCCCGCACCGTACGGGCGTCGGCCCGCTCCACGGGCGCGCCCATGAGCGCGCCGAGCTTGTCCGTGTCCGCCTGGTTGGCGCCGGACACCAAAGCCAGAAACGGCTGGCCGCCAGCCACAAAGACGAGGCTCTTGACGATCTGCCCGACGCTGGTGCCGATGGCCTCGGCCGCTTCCTGGGCCGTGCGGGTGCTCTGCTCAAACTCCACGATTTGGGTGTTGACGCCCTTCTCTTGCAGCGCGGCCCGCACCCGTTCGATGGCCAGCGAAGCCGACATCCATGCAACCTCCCCAAAGCCGGTCAAGCATTTCTGTCTGCATTCGCCAACCTAAGCGGCCATCCTGTCGTGGTCCCATCCCGTGGGGATCCCGAGCCACGGGGCGCATTCCAGCACGACGCCAGCCTGTCGCTGAGCGCCATCCCCGTGCGGGCACGTCCTGACAGGACTCGATTCGATCCGCGATAATATGGGTGAACACGGGTAGCCCATGGTTTCGCGGGTGAACGGCGACCGCGTCGCCAGGGAAGCGGCAGGACGGCCACTCATGCTGCACATCCTGCACGTACCTGCCCGGGGTGTGAGGCGACCCTGACCGGGTTGCGAGGTGACGCGAACGGTGAACCGGATGCCAAAGCCGCCGCATCGGGAAGAGGACGAGATCATCCTGCGGGAGCGGGCCATCCGCCGATTGGCGGAGGAAAGAATCCAGGAAGCTATGGCCAAGGGCGCCTTTGACAACCTGCCCGGCAAGGGCCGGCCGCTGGATCTGCGCGAGAACCCGTTTGTCCCGCCGGAGCTGCGCCTCGCGTACAAGCTGTTAAAGGACGCCAACTTCGCCCCGGATTGGATTGAGCTGGACCGGGACGTGCGGGCCACCCGCGACGAGCTGGCCGCGTTTCAGCAGCGCCACCTGGACTGGCTGCGCCGGCAGGCTCAGTCCCAAAACGGCCGGACACCCGCCGCGGTACTGGAGTGGCACCGCCGCATGCGGGCCGAGCTGATGCGCCGGATCGACGAGCTCAACCGCAAGATCGACCAGCTGAACCTGATCGTCCCCCAACTGGAGCTGCAGCGGCCGCGACTGGACCCCAACTATGTCCTGGGCCGCTTCGACCAGCAGTGCGCCGCCGCTTACCCGCCCTTGGCTGCCCCCTCGGAGGAAACCGGAACCGCCCATTGATGCGACCCGTTCGGAGATGCGGCCCGTTGGGAGGCCGGCCCACACGTTCGGCAAAGCACGGCGGAACGAGGCGGTGACCGGCAGGATTCGCCTTGCACGCGGGGAATCCTTTGTGCGAAAATTGGTCTGACCATTAGTCCACTGGCCGTTGGGCGGAAGGAGGGGACGGCCGTTGCGGCAGGCCGAAGCGCTGCTGCCCGTGCGCGGGCGGCGCATGGCGGAAGCCGTCATCGAGCGCTTGGTTGCGCTCATTCAACAGGGCCGCCTGCGCCCCGGCGACCGCCTGCCTGCGGAGCGGGAGCTGGCCCGGGAACTGGGCGTCAGCCGAGCGGTCGTGCGTGAGGCCCTCGTGTACCTGCAGCAGGCGGGCCTCGTGCGCACCCGCCAAGGCTCCGGCACCTACGTGGCGGACGCGCTGGCCGCGCCGGGTTCCTTGGCGGCGCCGCCCCCGGAAACCCAACAGGAGTTGGTCTGGCTCTTCGAATTGCGCACGGGCGTCGAAGGCGAAGCGGCCGCCCTGGCCGCCCAGCGCGCAGGCCCGCGCGAGCGGGAGCGGCTGGCCGCCGCGCTGGACCGGCTGGCGACTGAGGTGGACGCTGGACGGTTGGGCGTGGAAGCCGATTTTGATTTCCACGCGGCCGTCGCAGCCGCCAGCGGCAATCCCTATCTGGTTCGCTCCCTCAGCGTGATGACGGACCTGCTCGTGCGCTCGGTGACCGTGAGCCGGGCCCGTTCTCTGGCTGTGCCGGGTCTGCCGGCTGCGGTGGTCGGCGAGCACCGGGCGGTGTACGAGCGCATCGCCGCCGGCGACGCCGCCGGCGCCCGGCAAGCCATGCGGGACCACCTGGAGGCCGCCCTCCGGCGGTTATTGGCGCCCGGCGGGGACACCGGTCGGGTCAGGGAGTGAGGGATATGGCGGACACCGCCCGCGAACCAAGCCTGGGAAGCTGGCCAGGCAACAAGCCAGACTTGTCAATGGTTACGAGCGCGACCAACAAACCCGCCACGGACGCGGCGAGCGCCGGACGAGGTCCGTCCGCTCACCTGGAAGCGGTCCTCCACGACTTGCGGCAGGGGCTGGCCCCGGACCAAGTCCTCACTTCCCCGGCGGACCGCCTGACCTACAGCTACGACGCCACCTACGTGTCCCATCTTCCCGAGGCGGTCGTGTTTCCCGAAACCACCGCGCAGGTACAGCACGTCCTCGCGGTCGCCCGGGCCCACCGCGTGCCGGTGTTCACCCGGGGCAGCGGCACGGGCTTGAGCGGCGGATCCGTGCCCCTCGGCGGCATTGCCCTGGTCACCACGCGCATGAACCGCATCCTGTCCATCGATCGCGACAACATGCTGGCCCGGGTGCAGGCGGGGGTGATCACAGCCCATTTCCAGGCGGCAGTGCGCGCCGCCGGCCTCTACTACCCGCCCGATCCCGGCAGCGCCCGCATCTCCACCATCGGCGGCAACGTGGCGGAGAACGCCGGCGGCCCGCGGGCGTTCCACTACGGCACCACGGGCCGCTACGTCCTGGGGCTGCAGGTGGTGCTGGCCGACGGCACCGTGCTGGAGACGGGAGGCTTGACCACCAAGAACGTCACGGGCTACGACCTGACCAGCCTGTTCGTGGGCTCCGAGGGGACGCTGGGCATCATCACCGAAGTGACCCTGCGCCTGCTGCCCCCGCCCCCGCCGGCCCGCGCCACGCTGGTGGCCTCCTTCGCCGATCTGGCCACCATGGGGCGGGCCATCGGCGCTTTGGCCGCGCACCCGGCCCGGCCGACGAGCTTGGAGCTGATCGACCGCCACTGCCTGGCCGTGGTCGAGGCCCACCGGCCGCCCGAAATCCCCGCGGGGGTGGCCGGTGTGCTGCTGTGCGAGGTGCTGGACTGGCCGGAGGCGTTGGCGCGGCGCGTGCGGGAGCTTGAAGAAGTCTGCCGCGAAGCCGGCGCGGTGGCCGTGGCCGGCGCCCTGGAGGAATCCGCCCAGCGCCGCATCTGGGCCATGCGGGAAGCCCTCTCCCCCGCCGTCGCCCGCCTCAAGCCGACGAAGATCTCTGAGGACGCGACGGTGCCCATCGCGGCCATCCCCGCGTTTCTCCAGGACTTGGAACGCATCCGCGAGCAGCGGCGGGTGAACCTCCTCGTCTTTGGCCACGCGGGTGACGGCAACCTGCACCCCAACATCATCTGCGACGACCGGGACGCGGCCGAAATGGAGCGGGTGCAGGCGGCCATCGACGACATCTTCGCCGCCGCCCTCGCCCACGGCGGCACCCTGAGCGGCGAGCACGGGATCGGGCTGCTCAAGCGCCGCTACATGGCCCAGGCTCTGCCGCCTGCCACCCTGGCCGCCATGCGCCGCTTGAAGCAGCTCTTCGACCCGGACAATCTGCTCAATCCCGGCAAGGTCTTACCGGACGACCTGGCCCAGCCGCAGGCACGGGAAAGCGAAGGCCCACAGGGTATGCAGCAGCGTGAACGTCCCGCTCTGGGGGGCCAGACCGCATGAGCCAAGTTCCCG
This sequence comes from Limnochordales bacterium, assembly GCA_036562195.1. Lineage (GTDB taxonomy): Bacteria > Bacillota > Limnochordia > Limnochordales > ZCTH02-B6 > ZCTH02-B6. Next base: position 1,287 of record DATCKT010000089.1, on the reverse strand, counting down.
TTCCCCGCGCCGGAACCGGTGCGTCTTTGCGCATGGCCGGCGACGAGGCAGCCCGCTGCATTCATTGCGGGTTCTGCCTGCCCGCTTGCCCCACCTACCAGGTCTTTGGCCAGGAGAAACACTCGCCCCGCGGGCGCATCCAGCTGGTGAAAGCCTGGTCGGACGGCCGGATTGAGCCCGATCCGAGCCTCATCGAGGCGCTGGACTTGTGCCTCGGCTGCCGCGCCTGCGAAACCGCCTGCCCGGTCAACGTGCACTACGGCGTCATCCTCGAAGGCGCCCGCGATGAACTGGCCCGGCGGCGTTCCCGCCGCTTGATGCAGGTGCTGCAGCGCTGGGTCCTGCGCCACATCGCCGCGCATCCCGGCCGCTTGGGCCTGTTGGCCCGGCTGACGGCCCGCCTCTTGCACAGCGCCGCCGGACGCCTCATGGCGCGAGCGGCCCGCCGTCCCCATGGATGGCTGGCTGCGGTCCTTCCGTTCGCCCGGGCCCTGCCCGGCGGTGGGGGGAACCGGAGAGGGGCGGGCGCACGCCGCCAGCCCAAGCCGCCGCCCACGTCCAGCCCGGCAGCTCCCGTGCAGCCGGTCCGGGCCGCGCTGTTTCTCGGCTGCGCCCAGGAAGGCCTCTTCCCCGACGTCAATGCGGCTACAGCCAAGCTCCTGGCCGCGGCCGGCCTCACGGTGGAGATCCCGGCAAATCAAGGCTGCTGCGGCGCTTTGCACCGCCATCAGGGGGATGTGGAGCACGCCCGCTTCCTCATCCGGCGCAACCTGGAGGCGTTCGGGTTTCTGGGCGGGAACCCGCCGGATGTGGTCGTGCTCAACGCCGGCGGCTGCCTGGCCTGGCTCAAGGAGGCGGCCTCCCTCTTTGCTCCCGACACGCCGGAACACACCGCCGCCCGGCAACTGGCGGCCCGGGCGCGGGACATCTCCGAAGTGCTCCTCGAGCGAGGGTGGCGACCGGCCGGCGCCGGTGTCGACAGGCCGTTGCGGGTCGTCTACCAGCCGTCGTGCCACCTGAGCCACGTCTGCGGCGTCACCGAGGCGCCCCTCGCGCTCTTGCGGGCCCTGCCCGGCGTCACGGTGTCCCTCCCCGCCGACGGCGGCGCATGCTGCGGTTCCGCAGGCATCTACAACGCCTTGCACCCGCAGGCGTCTGCCGGCATCCTCGCCCGCAAGATGCAGCACATCGCGCCGGCCGGCCCGCCTCCCGACGTCATCGTCACCTCCAACCCGGGCTGCCACCTGCAGCTTTTGGCCGGGGTCCGCCAGGCCGGCCTGGCTGAGC
>DATCKT010000070.1:0-2863 GCA_036562195.1 Limnochordales bacterium | reverse complement strand
TCCTGCGCCGGGTTCCTCCCGCAAATGCCCATGAATAGGGACGGATCCCCACGTTCGCCCGCCCCGGTCCCCGGCTGCCAGCTGCAAGCCGCACGCCCCACAAGCCGAAGATCCGGCAACCAATCAGAAGCGATCCGAAAGGATCAGGAACGGTCCGAAAGAAGGCTGCGTTTGGGTGGCCTTCATAATGGGCCGCAAAAGGCGCGTCAGCCTTCCGCGGGTAGAGGCAGCTCGGTCTGGAGCGCCTTGGAGTGCCGGGAGGCCACGACCGGGGCGAAGCTGAGGCGGTGGAGCGGGCACGGCCCCAGCCGGGCCAGGACCGCCCGGTGCTGGCGGGTGCCGTAGCCTTTATGATCCGCAAAGCCGTACTCGGGATAGACGCGGTCCCACATGGTCATGATGCGGTCCCGCACCACTTTCGCGACGATGCTGGCGGCGGCGACGGCGGCATGCAGGCGGTCGCCGTCCACGATGCTCCGCTGGGGCAACGGCAGCCCGGGCACGGGCCAGGGGCCGTCCACCACCACTTGGTCGGGGGCGACGGGCAACGCCAAGACCGCTTCCCGCATTGCGGCCAGGCTGGCCCGCAGGATGTTGCGGCTGTCGATGCGCCGCGGCGACACGACCTTGTACGCCACCGCCACCGCGCTCTGCACGATCTCCTGGTACAAGGCGGCGCGCCGCGCCGGCGTCAACAGCTTCGAGTCGGTTACCCCTGGCGGGACCGCGTCGCCCAGAATTACCGCCGCGGCGACGACGGGCCCTGCGAGGGGTCCCCGGCCCGCTTCATCCACGCCCGCCACGAGGATCGCGTCCGGCCCGGGCACGTCCCATCAACCCTCCGCTGGCGTTTCCAACGTCAACCGGCCCAGCCGGCCACTGCGAAAGTCCTGCAGCACCACAGCCGCCGCCCGGTCCAGGTCCGGCCTGCCTCCTGGAAGCCACAAACCCATCCGCTGAGCCACCGCGCCCAGCATGGCGTCCCCGGCGCCCCGGCACTCCGGGCCGTAGCGCTGGACCAGCCGCTCGGGAAACCGCTCGGCCAGTTCCGCCAGGAACTCCTCGGCCACGGCGCGCACATCAAACGCATCGTCCGGCACGAAACCGGCCACCGCCAGGTGCAGTGCCCGCCGGCCGCGCGTCGCCTCGGGCCACAACAAACCCGGGCTGTCCAAGAGCTCGAGCCCCTCGCCGGCCGCCAACCACTGCACCCGCCGCGTCACGCCCGCCAACGCCCCTGTGCCGGCCTTGGCCCGTCCCGCCAAGGCGTTGATGGCGGTCGACTTGCCCACATTGGGCAGGCCGGCCACCAGCACCCGGACGCGGGGCCCGCGCCCGGGAGCGGCTGCGGGCCCGGCGCGCAACGGCCGGGCCGGAGCGGGAGCCCGGTCCGGCCCGGCCGACAAGCCTTGCCGTTCCTGCCGCGGCCGCCCGCCGGCCAAAAGCAGGCGCTTAAGCCGCGGTACCCAGTCCCGCCGGCGCAAGTCCGCGGCCACGGCGGCCAATCCTTGGGCGCTGAAATGACGGATCCAGGCGCGGGTCCACTCAGGGTCGGCCAGGTCAGCCCTGCTCAAAAGCAGCACCCGCAACAGGGGTCGTCCTTCCCCAATGGGCGTCGGATGGCGGCTGCTGAAGGGGATCCGGGCGTCGATAACTTCGACGACGGCGTCGACCAAGCGCAGGTGGGCCTTGAGTTCACGGGCGGCCTTCGCCATGTGCCCGGGATACCAATGCAGCTCCACCGTGTTGGCCTCCTCGGCCGGGCGACGCCCGTGGGGCGGCCACCACCGGCCTGTCCGTTGCGAGCGCAGTCATGGACCGGCCCGGGCGTACCGGGCGGACTAGTCCAAGGCAGCAAAGGCCGCCGGCGGTCGCACGATGCCGAACCGCCCCGGCGGCCAGTACGCGAGGCGCGCCACGCCCACGACCAGCTCCAGCGGCACCGGCCCCACGTCGGGATAGCGGCTGTCATCGGAGTTGTTGCGGTTGTCGCCCAGGACGAACACGTGCCCCGGCGGCACCGTCACCGGACCGAACACGCCGTGCATGGGGCCAAGGACATAGGGTTCCTGCACGGGCCGGCCGTTGAGGATCAACCGCTGCCCGGCGATGAGCACCTCATCCCCGGGCAGCCCGATGACCCGCTTGATGAACTTGCGCCGCGGATCCGCGGGATAGTGGAAGACGATGATCTCGCCGCGCCGGGGCTCCCGCAGGCGGTAGGTGATCTTGTCCACCAGCAGCCGCTGGCCGTCGGTGAGGGTCGGTTCCATGGAACTCCCCTGCACCAGGAACGACTGGGCGACGAAGGTGATGATGAACGCGGCCAGGGCGCCGGCGATGATGAGCGCTTCAATGTATTCCCGGATCCGCGCTTTGATGACCGACGTATCCCCGCCTGTTGGCATCGCCGCGGCTCAGCCCTTACGCGTCGCGCCGTTCCTTGACCCGGGCCGACTTGCCCGCCCGCTCCCGAAGATAGTAGAGCCGGGACCGGCGCACGTCGCCCCTGCGCACCACTTCGATCTTGTCAACCCGCGGCGAGTGCAGCGGGAACGTACGCTCCACACCCACGCCCTGGGACACCTTGCGCACGGTGAAGGTCTCGCTGAGACCGCCGCCGGAACGCCTCAGGACAACGCCTTCAAACACCTGGATGCGTTCCCGGTCCGCCTCCACGACTTTGACGTGGACGCGCACCGTGTCGCCCGCCTTGAAGTCGGGCACGTCGCGCCGCATCTGTTCCTGTTCCAATTCGCGAATGATGTCCACCGCCAACCCACTCCTCGTTGCTGACCTTCAGTTGCCAGGCCTCACGCCTGCCGTGCGGCCGCCGGCTCGCGGCGCGACGGCTCGCCTATTC
>DATCKT010000067.1:0-6428 GCA_036562195.1 Limnochordales bacterium | reverse complement strand
GGTGCCTTCCTGTACGATGCGGCCCTTGCTCATGACGCAGATCCGGTCCGCGTTCATCACCGTGCTCAGCCGGTGGGCCACCACGATCCGCGTCGCCTGCAGCCTGGACAGGCTTTCCATGACCGCGGCCTGCGTTTCGTTATCCAGTGCGCTCGTGGCTTCATCCAGCAACAGGATCTTGGGTTTGTGCACCAGGGCCCGGGCGATGAGCACCCGCTGGCGCTGGCCGCCCGACAAGGTGCCGCCGCCGTCGGGGATCATGGTGTGCAGGCCCATGGGCATCTGCTTGAGGTCTTGCTCCAAGCCGGCCATGCGGGCCGCTTCCCAGGCTTCCTCGTGGCTGATGTTGGCGGCGCCCGCGATGTTGGTGAAAAGGTCCCCTTGCATCAGCATACCGTTTTGCAGCACGACCCCGATCTGCCGCCGCACCGCCTGCAGGTCGAGGGTTTCCAGGTCTTTCCCGTCGTAGTAGATGGAGCCCGACAGCGGTTTCTCGAAACCCAGGAGCAGCCGCAGCAGGGTCGACTTGCCTTGTCCCGACGGCCCGACGATGGCCACAAACTCGCCGGGCCGCACGTGCAGCGACAGATCGTCGATGATCATGGGACCGTCGTCATCGTAACGGAAGGAAATGTGGCTCAGCTCGATCTCGCCCGACAGCGGGCCCGGGTCCTCCTTGGTGGGGTCCACTTCGGTTTCCGTGGCGAGGATGGGTTTGGCCCGCTCGTAGTAGGGCACGATGCGCAACAGGGTCATAACCGTCGACGAAAGCGCCATGACGGCTGCGTTCACCGTGCCGAAGGCGGACATAAACGCCAGGAACCGCCCGGCCGACAGCTCCCGGACAGCTCCCCCGGCGGGCGACGCCAAGAATGCCGTGAACAAAAGCAGGTTGGCGGCCACGGGCAGCACCGAGTGGAACGTGGTGAGCATGTTGTGCACCATGCGGGTCCGGAAAGCGGCCGCCCGCTGCCGGCTGAAGGCGCTGGCCCACAGGAAGAAGGCGCGCCCTCCCCGGGTGAACTCAAACAACAGCGTACCCACCGCGCCCGCGAGCAGGATCAGTGCCAGGGGCCAGATCTGCGCGGGATCCGCTTGCGGGATCACCCGGTCGTACAAGTCTCCCGTGATGAGGGGGAGCAGCATCCCCACGGCGCCGCCCACCAAGCCCATCGCGACCACCATCAGCGCGTCCCGGACCCATACCGAGCGGGCCGCCAGCCGCAGGAGGTCCAAGCCCGTCACGGCCCGGGCGGGCAGCGACGGGTAAAACATGAACGCCTGCGGGAAGACGTGCTTGGCCACTTCTTCCGTGACGGGCCGCCGGTCGCCGGTCCGCGGGTCCACCAGGTCATACTTCCACGGCGAGCGGGGCAAGAGCGCCACGGGATGCAGCTTGTCGTCTTCGTCGAGGAAGCCCAAAAGCGGCCCGTTGTCCTCCCGCCACCAGGTGCCCCGCAGGAGCACCGGCCGCGCCTGCACCCGCGACGCCCGGGCGATGTCGTTGATGGGGTCGCGGCTGGGACGGCCGCGGATCATCCCGGGCGGCGCCTTGATCGCGATGCCCAGCGCGTCGCCCACCATCCGGCAGGCGGACAAGAGCGGGCTGTCGACCCCGTAGCCGGACACGTCCTCGGCGCCGCCCTGCCCCGGCTCTGCGCTGTCCGGCGGCACCTGCCCGGCCAGGCGGCGCAGGGCGTCGGCCATCAGGGCGCGATCGTAGCGCTGGCGGGCTGCGAGACGTTCGGCCTCCGTGTGCTGCTCCATGCCCGGCGCCTCCTTCGCCAAGTGCGCCCGGACGAGCCGCGCGTACGGCCCGTCTTCCCGGATCATCTGCTCGTGGGTGCCGCGCTGCACGATCTTGCCCCGCTCCATCACGATGATCTCGTCCGCGTCCCGGATGGTGCTCAGCCGGTGGGCGACGATGATGCACGCACACCCGCGGCGGCGCAGGTTCTGGTCGATCTCCATCTCGGTGCGGGGGTCCAGGGCGCTGGTGGCCTCGTCGAGAATGAGGAGGGTGGGGTTGGTCACCAGGGCCCGGGCGATCTCCAAACGCTGCCGCTCCCCGCCGCTGAAGTTGCGCCCGCCCTCCAGCATCCGCGCCGAGTAGCCGCCCGGCCGGGACATGATCTGATCGTGAATGCACGCGTCTTTGCACGCCTGGATGATGTCCGCTTCGGGGATCGTGGCGTCCCAGAGGGTGATGTTGTCCCGCACCGTGCCCTCGAACATATGAATCTCCTGGTCCACGATGGCGAGGGAATTGTAAAGCACGTGCCGGGGCCATTGGTCCCTCGGTTTCCCGTCAAAGAGAATTTCGCCGGACCACGGCTCAAACAATCCCGCGATCAGACGAGCCACCGTGGACTTGCCGCTGCCCGAGCCGCCTACCAGTGCGATGCGCTTGCCTGGTTCCAACGTCAGGTTGAAGTTCTCGATGAGCGGGGGTTCGAACCGGTTGTACCCAAAGGTGACGTTGCGCAGCTCCAGATGCCCCCGCAGCTTGGGCGGGTGATCGCCGTTGGGCTCCCGCTGGAACTCCTCCACCTTGACTTGAACCGGGTACTTGAGCACGTCTTCCAGCCGGTTGACGTCGCCCGCGAGCTCCTGGATGGTGGTGCCCAGGCCCACCAGGGACGTGACCGGTCCCATGAACTGCTGCATCAGCGCCTGGAACGCGACCAGCCCGCCCAGGGTCAGCTGGCCGCCCATGACCTCCAGGGATCCCAGCGCAAGGATGGCCGTGGTCGTCAGGGACGTGAGCAGGTTGGGCACGGCGCTGAAGTACTGCTGCAGCACGCCGATCCGCTGCTGCACGTTGATCTGCTTGGTGTGGTAGCCGGCCCACTTGTTGAAAAAGTCGCCCTCGCCGCCGGAGGCCTTGAGCGTCTCGATGGCCTGCAGGCCCGCCATGGCGCTGGCCATGGCCTTGCCCTGCTCCTGTAGCAGCCGCTGGTTGTTGATGGCGTTTTGTTCGGACATGTACTGCGCGAACGCGATGTTGAGGGTCACGGCGACTACGCCGATCAGCGTCAACATGGGACTCAAGCGCAGCATCATGACAAGGAAGAACACCGCCGTCACCGCATCCAGCATGTGGCTGGAGAGGCGGCCGCCCAGCACCGAGGCCACCGTGTCATTGAGCTGGACGCGTCCGCCGACCTCGCCGGCGAACCGCTGCGCGAAGAACTGGGTCGGCAGGCGCAGCACGTGCCAAACGAACTGGGCGGACCAGCTTTTCGCCATGCGAACTTCCAGCAGGGTGAGGTAGTAGGCCTGCAGCCACGAAAGGCCGCCCTGCAGCAGCGCCGTCAAGGCCATGCCGGCCAGAAGCGGCGGCAGCCAGTGGGACATGCCCGCCAGCAGCACGTTGTCCACGAAGCTGCGCATGAAGTTGGGGATGACGATGCCGGGCACCACCAGGAGCAGCCCGACCAGGAACACGTACAACAGCCCGGTGCCGTTGCCCTTGAGCCGCTGCCACAGGGTCGGCAGGACGCTGGGCCGGCGGCCGGCCCGCTGAAACTGCTCCGTCGGCTTGAAGGTCAGCACGATGCCGCTGTAGCTTTGGGCGAATTCGTGCTCGCTCATGACCCGCGGGCCGATGGCGGGGTCGTTGAGGAACACCTTCCCTTTGTGGAAACCTTCTACGACCAGAAAATGGTTGCGTTCCCAGAAGACGATGTAGGGAGGGGTCATGCGCTTGAGGCCTTCCACGTCCCGGCGGAAACCGGCGCTCTCCATGCCGTAGCGGCGGGCCGCTTTCACGATGTACAGCGCGCGGCTGCCGTCCCGGGAAACGCCGCACTCGACCCGCAGCTCCTCCAGGGGCACGTACCGGCCATAGTAGGCCAGGATCATCCCCAAGGAGGCGGCGCCGCACTCCAGCGCCTCCATCTGCAGCACCGTCGGGACCTTGACCCGCCCGTTCGCGCCGTGGGCTTGTGACCGGCGCCATGGCAGCCGTAACCGCATTCCCGTCACCCCTCGTCAGTTCTCGCCGAACAGCAGCGAAATGGGGCTGCGCTCGCCGAGAATGACGTTGGCCGTGCACAGCGTGCCGGGCGTGAGCTTGATGGGCGGCCCCTGCGACGACGACCAGCGAAAACCGCTGTAGGTGGTCGGGTCCAGCGTCAGCGCCGCCCGCACCTCCAGCGACGGCGTGCCGCCGCTCAACAGCCGCACCAGCTGCTCGTTGCCGACGACTCGCAGCATCTCTTCTTCGGTGACCGGGAAATCCGACACGGACACGACCCGGCCCGCCATGAAGCCGTACTCTTCCTTGCGCACCGAGGACGGGACGATCTCGACGGGCATGCCCGTGCGCACCGCCTGGCCCACGGCCACGGGCAAGTAGATGACCGCCTCCAGCTCCGCGAACTGCTCGCCGGCCAGCTCCAGCGTCAGCAGCGTGCTGCCCTGCGTGGCGAACTCGAAGACGCTGGTCCGCACTTGCACCACGCGGCCGTCGTAGGGGCTGATGACCCTGGATTCGACGTCCAGCTGGTCCCGGAGCGCCTGCAGCCGTGCCCGGAGCCGGGTGATTTCGTCCGTCCGGGCCCGATCGGCCGCCGAAGAGATCGGCTGAAGCTCCAGTTCCGCCAGCTCTTTTTCGATCTGCAGGATCTGCTCCACCAGCTCCGGCCGGGCGATGCGGGCCACCACCTCGCCGCGGCGGACGAAATCCCCCGGCCGCGGTCGGATGTCGGTCACTTGCCCACTGTGGGCGAACACCACCTGCCGCACGCCGCCCGAGCGCACCAGCAGGCAGGCGCCGGGAGCGGTTTGGGCGATGCGGCCCCCGAAGGCCCACGCGGTGGCCGTGGCGATGATGAACACCGCCGCCAAGAGCGCCAGCCACGCCCGGGGGGTCGTGACCGTCAGCAGTTGGTCGAGCTGCTCGGGAGAGCGCAGCCTGTCAAAATCCCGCTTGTTCAGTCCGGAAGCCACTTGCGTTCACCGTCCTACCCGCGCCGGCCGCTCAGCAGCGCGAACTGCCCGTTGCGCACGGTCTTGAAGACGATGGGCTTGTCGACGACGTCGCCGGAGGCGTCAAACGTGTGCCAGCCGGTCACGCCCCGCCAGCGGGTCGTCTCCCGCAGGGCGTCGCTGACCGCCTCGGGATCGACGGTGCCGGCCCGGTCGATCGCGTCCGCCAGCAGGTGGAGGGAGTCGTAGGCCTGGGCCGCCCACGTGTCGGGTGTGTACCCATAGCGGGCCCGGAAGGCCGCAACGAAGCGCTGCGTCTCCGGGTCGTTGTTTTCGATGTCAAACACCGACGCGAAGACCACGCCCTCGGCGTGGGGGCCGGCGATGTCCAAGAGCTGCTGGCTGTCGAAGGAGTCGCCGCCGTAGATGGGCACCGTTGCCCCCGCCAGGCGCAGCAGGCGGACGATCTCCGCCATGTGGGGCGACGCTGCGGCGACGAAAATGGCGTCGTAGCCGAACGCCTGCCACTTGGCCAAGGTGCGGCGGATGTCCGACAAGTCACCGAAATGGGCGACGCGGTCGACGATCCTGACGCCGCGCGCCTCCGCGGCGTCCTCAAAGGCGGCGGCCAGCCCGCGCCCGTACGACTCGTCGGTGTAGGCGATGGCCACCCGCTGATGACCCGTCTCGGCCACGTACTCGGCCATCTGGCGTCCTATTGATGCGTCGTTGGGAATGGTGCGGAAGATGCGCGCATAGCCCCGCTGGGTCAGCGCCGGCGTCGTGGCGCTGGGGGCGATGTAGATCAGGCCGGCCCGGGCGTACACTTCGGAGGCCGGCAGGGCCACGAAGGAACTGCGGTGCCCGATGACGGCCAAGAGCGTCCGGTCCTCGGCCAACGTCTGGGCGACGGCCATACCTTCGGTCACGGACGACAGATCATCGGCGCGGATGGCTCGCACCCGGCGGCCGAGGACGCCGCCCTGAGCATTGATCTCTTCTTGGGCCAGCTGGATGCCTTCCCAGAAGTAGGTGGGACGACTGCTGTACGGCCACACCGCGGCCACTTTGATCTCCGTGGACAACTCCAGCGGTGAGGCCGCCTGCTGGACGGCTGTGGTCCGTTCCGTGCACGCGGCGGCGACAGCGGCCACCAGCAGTAGCGCTGCGATCCAGACGACCTTGGCCAGCGGGATCCCCGCGCCCCGCCGTGTGAAACTCCCCAACCAGCGCACGGGCCCATGCCCCCCTATCGCGCGCAGGCCCGGACGCGCGAACACCGTGGCGCCCCGGCGTTCCGCCGCGCACCCTCAACCCCCATCACGGGCGTTGCGCAATGGCCAGCAGATCCCCGTCATGCCCCGGCCCACGCCGCGCCGGGCCCGAGCGGGGCCCATCTTGGCGCGCCTACAGCCGCGGGCGGAATCCGGTGACGGTGGTCGAAAGGTGGGAAGCGACCGATGCGGCTCACCTCCGGACTCCATAAGGGGGTACAG
>DATCKT010000065.1:0-2433 GCA_036562195.1 Limnochordales bacterium | reverse complement strand
TCCAGCGGCAGGGCCCAGTTGGTCTTGTCGGGCCGCAGGCCCACCGTCCGCTTGCCGTCGCGGATGTCCGGGTTGAATTCCCCATCCTGCACGGCCGCGTTGAACTCTTCGACGGTGCGGATGAACTTCTCCTTGTTGAAGCCCAGGTGGGGGAAGCGCTCCCGGATGGCGTCCGCCAGCGCCGGAATGCTGTCCGCCTCCACGGGCCGCCCGGTCTTGTAGCGTTTCTCGAGCAGCGGCACCGTCTTTTGGTCAAACACTTGGAACGCCACGGATGCCCGCTGCTTCAGGATCTCGTAGCCCGTCTTGGCGTAGGTGAACAGGTTAAAGTCTTCGCCCTCATCCACAAACCGCTCGCCGTCCAAATTGACCATGATGGAGTACGGGTAGGACAGCCGGTTGGTGCGATCGGTCATCTTCAGGTCGCCGTAGTCGCCCGCCTCCGCGTCGATGGGCGTCGCGTGGCAGCCGGACCAGTGCCCATAGGCTTCCGCACCCAGGGCCATAGCCTCCCGGTGCATCTCCCCCCGGTTGAACCGGGTGCCCCGCACCTTGACCATGCTCCACACGGGGCCCAAGTAGGCCGTGCGCATCTCCGGGTTGGCCTGGAAACCGCCGCTGGCCAGCACCAGCGCCCCGCAGCGGATCTCGCGGGTGCCATTGTTGTCCCGCACCTTCACGCCCACGACCCGGCCGCGCTCATCCTGAAGAATCTTCTGGGCTTCGGTTTCGTAGTAGATGTCGATACCGGCCTCTTCGGCGATCCGGAACCACGCCTCAGACAACCCGACGCCCTCATGCTTGGCCCGCAGCGCCCCGCCGAAGGCCAGCTTCTGCTTGTTGGAGCCGGGAACCTTGACGGATCCCACGTCGCGGCTGAACTCCCAGGGCACACCCAGATCGGCCATCCACTTCACCGTTTCGTAGGAACGGTCCACCAGCACCCGGGTCAGTTCCGGATCGGCCTTGCCGCCGGACGTGCGCTGGATGTCCCGGAGGAAGTCCTCCCGGGTGTAGGGGTCCACGATCACGTCGCTGGGGTCGTCGTTGTCCCGGATGACCGCCACCAAATCGTCCAGGCCGTTGTAGGTGGTGCGGAAGATGCCGCCCGTAAAGCGGGTGTTGCCGCCCCGCAGCTCCTTCGTGGCCCGCTCCAGCACTGCGACATGGGCGCCCGCCTTCTTCGCGGCCACGGCCGCGGCGAAGGCGGCGTTGCCCGCACCCACCACGACGACATCGTACCGACTGCTGTTGGTTGCCACTCTGTTCCTCCCTTTCTTGGGCTCCCCTCGCCGCAACCGCGGCCGGCGGGACCCGATTGTATTTGATTGTATACAACTCGCGCCGTGCAGTATTGTCCGTACGTGATCTGCATACGCCGCGCGGTTGGATTCTCCTGCCGTGGCGCCCAGCGGCTGGCAGGCAGGGACGACGGCCCCGCCTGCCGCCGGGAAACCGCCGGGATAACCGGGGCAAGCCGACCTGCCCCGGTTATCCCGCCTTCTGCAAGCTCTCGGGGTTTTTCACGTTCACCGGTTTGCCTTGCAAGAAGGCCGCAATGTTCTCCACGCAACCGCGCAGGAAGTTCTCGTAGGTGTCCCGGGTTGTGTGGCCCGTGTGGGGCGTCACCAGCACCCGCGGGTGGCTGCGCAGCGGGTGATTGGCCGGCAAGGGCTCCTCGTCAAACACGTCCAAGCCCGCCGCCGCCAAATGCCCGCTGTCCAGCGCTTCGAGCAGCGCCGCCTCGTCGACGATGGGGCCGCGTGCGGTGTTGATGAGAATGGCTCCCCGGGGCAGGAGCCCCAACTCCCGCCGGCCGATCATGCCCTTGGTCTGGGCGTTCAACCGGACGTTGATGGAAAAGAACTGCGACTGCCGCAGCATGTCCTCCAAGGGCGCGTACTCCGCCCCGTACTGGGCGGCCCGCTCCGGCGTCAACGAGGGCGACCAGGCCAGCACCCGCATGCCCAGCGCCTTGGCCCGCGGCGCCAGCTCCTGCCCGATGGCCCCAAGGCCCAGGATGCCCAGCGTCTTGCCGTTGATGTCCTGGCCCACCAAGAGCGGCCATTCGCCCCGGCGGATGGCCCGGTCCCCCTCATCCAGCTTGTGGGCCAGGGACAGCATCATGCCCAGGATGTGCTCGGCCACGGCCACCGCCGAACCGCCCGGCGTGATGCAGATGGGAATCCCGAGCCGCGTCGCCGCCGCCGTGTCGATGTGGGCTACGCCGGTGCCGGTTTGCGCGATCAGGCGCAGGTTGGGCAGCCGCTCGAGGATGCTCGCGGTGAACCGGGTGCGCTCCCGGAAGGGCACCAGGATGTGGAACGGCTCCAGCCGCCGGACGATGGCGTCCTCATCGGTCAGGCGGTCGGTGAACACTTCCACCTGCCCAAAGCGGGCCAGCTCCGCCCGCAGGGGCGAGTTGACGTACAC
>DATCKT010000057.1:0-7164 GCA_036562195.1 Limnochordales bacterium | reverse complement strand
GGTGCAGGACGTCCCACGAAGGCGGGCCCAGGTTGGCCTTGACGGTCAGCACGATGCCGAGCGCGAGGATGGCGCAGCCGGCGCCAAAGCTGAGGACCGGGCCGGTCACCGCGGCCCGGCCGGGCCCGGAAGCCACTCTGTCGCCCGCAGCCGGATCGCCTCCGCCGGGAGGCTCCTTGCGGTCAGTATGCACTCCAATCACCGGTCACCGCCACCGCCCCCCGTCGCCACCGCGACCTTGTCGGCCAACCGCATCGGTTGACCCTCCTCCTTCAGAGTTTACGCAGCACTCGCTCCTCCAAGATCTGCTCCAGCGTGACCTCTCCCCGTTCCTCCAACTCGTAGCGGACCCGCGTGGCGGGCTTATTGAGCTTGAGCAGCCGCCCCAGGTCGATGGGCGTGCCGATGATGACGGCGTCCGCGGGCGTGGCGTTCAAGGTCGCCTCCAGATCCCGCATCTGCGCCTCGCCGTAGCCCATGGCCGGCGCCAGGTCCGACAAGTGGCTGTACTTGGCGAACACCTTCTTGAGGGAACCGGCCGCATAGGGCCGTGGGTCCACCAGGGTGCAGCCCAGCCGCCGGGCGGCGAGGACGCCCGCCCCGTAGGCCATTTCGCCGTGGGTGAGGGTGGGGCCGTCTTCCACGACCACGACCCGCTTGCCCCGGACCACGTCGGGCTCGTCCACGGTGATGGGCGAGTCGGCTTCGATGACGATCGCCCGCGGGTTCACCGCCTGGGCCGCGGCGCGCACTTTGGCCACGTGCTCGGGCGCCGCCGAGTCCACCTTGTTGATGATGATCACGTCGGCCATGCGGAAGTTGGTCTCGCCCGGGTGATAGGTGGTCTCATGGCCCGGCCGGTGCGGGTCGGCCACCGTGATCAACAGGTCCGGCCGGTAGAAGGGGAAATCGTTGTTGCCGCCGTCCCACAGGATGACGTCGGCCTCGGCCTGGGCCTGCTCCAAGATCCGCCCGTAGTCCACGCCCGCGTACACCACGTTGCCCCGGTCGATGTGGGGCTCGTACTCTTCCCGCTCCTCGATGGTGCAGCGGTGCTTCTCCAGATCGTCGTGGCTGGCGAAGCGCTGCACGGCCTGGGCGGCCAGATCGCCGTAGGGCATCGGGTGGCGCACCACGACGACCCGCACGCCCCGCCGGGTCAGGATCTGGGCCACCTTGCGGGTGGTTTGGCTCTTGCCCGAACCGGTGCGCACGGCGCAGACGGCCACCACGGGCACCCGGGCCCGGAGCATGGTACTGTTGGGACCCAAAAGCCGGAAGTCGGCCCCGTTGGCCATGGCGATGGAGGCCCGGTTCATCACGTACTCGTGGGAGACGTCGCTGTAGGCGAAGACCACCTCATCCACGGCCTCGCGGCGGATGAGCTCCGGCAACTCGTCTTCCGCCACGATGGGAATCCCGTCGGGATACAGCGAGCCCGCCAGGGCGGCGGGGTACACGCGCCCCTCGATGTCCGGGATCTGGGTGGCGGTGAAGGCCACGACCCGGTACGCGGGGTTGTCCCGGTAGACCACGTTGAAGTTGTGAAAGTCGCGCCCGGCGGCTCCCATAATGACGACCCGCCGGGCCGCCCGGTTTCCGGTGCTGGTTTCCATGGCGACTGGGGTGCGCTCCTTTCCTCCGTTCGCCGGCACAACCTGCCGGCACAGCCTTTGCGTATGTGTTTGACCATGGGCGGCCACGTCCTGCCCCGATCGGATTTGCTCCACGCGTTTCCTGCGATCGAAAGGAATTGTGTCTCATTGTAGGAACAAAGATGGGAACAACCGGGGCGTACACGCCGGTCAGGGACATGGGTACGGGCGGCGGCGAGGCTCATGGCTGAGAGGCTCATGGGCCCAGGCGGCTGGAGGCCGGACCGCCGGAGCAGGCTTAGGGTGGAAAGCAGGCTGAGGGTGGAAGGTGAGCGCAGGCGTGAGCAATGCAACACAGGGGGGATCGGCGGGGCCCGGGACGTGGGCCGTTGCCACCGCCTACGTGGGCACCGTCGTGGGGGCTGGTTTTGCGTCGGGTCAGGAGACGCTGCAGTTTTTCACCGCTTACGGACCCTTGGGCCTGGCGGGGCTTGTGGTGGCGGCGCTGCTGTTTGCTTGGTTTGGCGTGCGGGTGTTGCTCTTGGGGCGAGAGCTCAACGCGGTGTCCCACGGGCCCCTCATCCGCTGGCTGGCGGGCCCGCAGCTCGCGCCCATCCTCGACGGGCTGCTGGTGTTTTTCCTGCTGGGCACCGCGGCAACCATGGTCTCTGGCGCCTCGGCCACCATGCTGGAACAGTACGGCTGGCCGCGCGCGTACGGCGCGCTGCTGATGGCGGGGGCAGCCACCCTCACCGTGCTGACCGGCCTGCGGGGCGTGGTGAATGCCCTGGCGTTCTTCGCACCGCTGCTCGTCGGGTCGGTGCTGGCCATCGCGTTCTATTCCCTGGCCACAGGGCCGGGCGTCGCCGGCGCCATGGCCTGGCCCGGGGACCCGGGGCTGGCTGCGGCGGGGCCGTGGTGGATCGGCGCCGTGCTGTATGTGGCCTACAACATGGTGCTGGCCATCCCCATTTTGGGATCATTGGGCGCGGCGGTGCGCCAGCGGCCGACCTTGGTCACCGGCGGTGCCCTGGGCGGGGTGCTCTTGGCCTTGGGCGCCGGCGCCATCCACTTGACGGTCGCGTCGTTTATGCCGGAGGCCGGCGCCTTGGATATCCCGATGCTGTACGCGGCCCGGAGCCTGCCGGCGTGGGTCCCGACGGTCTACAGCGCCTTGCTGTGGGGTGAGGTGTACACGACGGCGGTGGCCATGCTGTTCAGCTTCGCTGCGCGGATCGGGCCGGAGGGGGGCCCCTGTTTCCGGGCGGCCGTCATCGGGGGCGGCGTCCTGGCGCTGGTGGGCGGCCTGTTCCGGTTTTCGCAAGTGATCGGCACGTTTTACCCCCTCATGGGGCTGTTAGGCATTGTGCTGCTGCTTTTGCTGCTGCGGCCGCTGCCCGGTTCTCGAGCGTAGCCGCAAGGGGGGGCAGCCGGCCGCGGCAGACTTCGATCCGGCCCGGGTGGCCGTGGAGGCGCTCTTGGCCGGGGCGGACAGACTGGTGATGCCGCCGGACCTGGAGGCGGCCTGCCGGACCGTGCTGGACGCCGTGCGGAACGGGAGCCTAGGCGCGGCCGTCCACCAGCGCGGGCACGGGCGGCGTGCGGATCTCCTGCGGCATGAAAGCCAGCGGCACGCCGGTGATTTCGGCCAGTTCCCGGGAGAGGGCCACCATGTCGTCGGTGTTCACCTGCCGCAGGTCATCCTTGCCCAGCGTCTGGGCCAGCAGCTGCATCTCGGTGGTGGACGCCCGGATGAAGTTGGCCAGCTGCTCGGCGCCCTTTTCGATGTCCAGGTGGTCCCGGTACTCGCCGGTGTAAAGGAACAGCTGGGCCGGGTTGGTGCCCGGCGGCAGCTTGTCCAGTTGATGGTAGATCATGGCCAGGAGCGCGCTCTCGCCGATGTAGACGGCGTTGGCGCCCAAGGCCATGGCCTTGAGGAAGTCGCCTGCGTCCCGCAGGCCCCCGGTGACGATGAGGTCGATCTGCTCCCGTACGCCCCGCTGCTGCAGGTAGCGGTGGGCCCGGGGGATGGCGTACACCAACGGCACCCCGGTGTTGTTGATGGTGACCTCGCGTCCGCTGCCCGCCCCGCCTTGGGCCCCGTCGATGGTGATGAAGTCCACGCCCGCCTGGATTGCGACCTCGCAGTCCTCCTCGATGCGGCTGGCGGCGAACTTGATGCCGACGGGCGCTCCGCCGGACGCCTCCCGCAGCTCATCCACCATGGCACGGTACTGCGACGGCTCCTGGATGTGGCGAAACCGGGCCGGGCGCACCGCGTCCTGGCCGGGTTCGAGCCCCAGGTGGGCGCGGAAGTCTTCCCGGATGTCCTCCGCCTTCACCCGGTTTCCCAAACTGCCCTCGGCGCCTTGGCCCACCTGGATCTCGACCGCGTCTGCTTTCGGCAGGTCCTCTAGCCGGTTGCTCCAGCGGCCCCGGTTCCATTGGACGATGTACTTGCGCGCGAACTCCCGCTCCTCGGGCATGAAACCCGACTCGCCCGAGTTGGTGGCGGTGCCGGCCAGGGCCGACGCCTTGGCCAGCGCGATCTTGGCCTGCTTGCTCAGGGCGCTGCCGAAGGCCATGCCCGTGATCATGATGGGCGTTGACACCCGCAGAGGCTTGGCCGCCCGCTTGCCGATGACGACTTCGGTTTTCACGTCCTGGTGCTTGTCCAAGGGAAACCGGGACAGCTGTACGGGCAGGAACATGAGCTCGTTGAAGTTCAGGAAACGGCGGGTAGAGCCGTAGGGTTCGGACAGGGGCTGCCCCGTGCGGGCCCGCTCGCCGATGGCCCCCATGCGCAGCAGCGAAAACCCGTCCACCATGAACAGCTGCTTGACCATCTGCATCTTGGACAGCCGGTCCAGGATCTCGTCGACCGCCTGCCTGATCAGTCCTTCCAGCATCGGTCCGCCCTCCCACGTGGCCGCCTTCGGCGGCAGTATTCCCCCGCCCGGCCGGGGGTATGCGCCGGCCTTGAGCGCGCCGGAAACCGCTTCCGGCGGCCTGGTGCCGGACGACGCCCGGGGTTAGCGGGAGCCGCTCCCGGTTTCCACGGGCAAGCCGGCTTGTGCAGATGTGCTCGTCAATGTATCCGTAGGCCGAGGGTGCCCAATGGCTTCGTTCCCCAACCTACGTTCTCCAAAGGGCTTGTCCCCAACGGCGCCGCCGCTGGCCCCGGCGGGCCGCCGGCCGACGGGTTTCGGCGTGATGTGTCCTTGTCCTCGGCGGTGGCCGGCGCTGGGGGCGTGGCGCTGCCGGCGCGGCGCTGCGCCGGCGGCAGGCCGGCTAGCGGGGCCGTGCCACGGCGGCCGGCGCCGGGGCGGGATCCGGCACCGGCACGAACCCGCCCGACGGGATCCACTGCAGGATGGACGTGGTCATGTCGCCCATGAACAGGGAGATGACGGCGACGCCGGGCACCAAGGGCAATTGCTGCAGGCCGAACCCATTCGTCGGCACGGTGACGGTCACTTCGATGGTGTGCCCCTCCACCTCGCTGCTGGGCAGCTCGATGGTGCGCAGCTGGTCGCCGGGCACCTCCAGTTCTTCGACCAGGATGCGCTGTTTTTCGGTCCCTTCCAGCCGGGAAACCACGACGGTGCCCCGGTGGGGCTGGTTTTCCAGATTCCCCAGAAACACGCGCACCGACACGACTTGGGCTGCGGGCAGCTCGGCCACGGGAAACAGTCCGGTGGTCAGCGTGACAGGCACGGTCGACTCCTCCTTGGCGCGGGCTAGACTGGGATGAAGTCTCCGGCGGATTTGTAGACGAGCACCACAGTGGCGCCGTCGGCGGGGAAAAACTGCGTGACCGTGGCCGTCGGAACGAGCAGGTCCGACGACAATTGCACGTCGACGGCGATGGTCTGGCCGTCCAGCCCATCCACGATCACCCGCTGGGCGCCGCCGGGCGGCACCGTCAGCGAACGGAAGAAGATGGTCTCCAGTTCATCCCCCTCGACGCGGCGAATCGAGACGGTGGCCGTCTCCTCTTCGTCGGCGAAGCTGCTGACGGCGACCACCAGCTGCAGCACGGTGTCCTGCGGTACCGTAAAGATGCCCGTCGTGCGGAGCCCGGCCACCCGGGATCGCCAGTCCCCGCGGTCGCGCTGCAGGGTATCCTCCGGCGCGCGCGCGGCCGCAAGCGTTGCCGGCGCAGGCGCGCCTTGCCGGGCGAGCAGCGGCTCAGGTTCCGAGGCGGCCATCGTCGCCGCTTGGGGCACGGCGTCGCCGGCGGATTCCCGCGCGGCGGCGGATCCTGCCTCCGCGGCTGGCACCGGCTCGGGGGCGGATTCTGCCGTGACCTCGAGGACGGCGGCCGGTTGGGATTCCGTCGGCCGCTCCGCCTGGGGCGAGACCGGCTGCCCCGCGGTTGACGCCGCCTGTTGCTTCGCCTGCTCTGCCTGCTCCGCCTGCGGCCCCGCTTGTGGCTGCTGCGCCTCTTGCTCCGGCTGTTGCAGCTGCTGCTCCTCCGCTTGCGCGGCTGGTTGCGCCTCTTGCTGCGTCGCCTGCTCCAGCGGCTGGTCGGCCTGCTCCTCCCGCGGGCGCCTCGTCCCCGGACGGGTCGGCCCACTCTTCCGCCGGCGCCGCACCCGAATAATGGGACCGCCGCTCGGGCGGGTGAGATCGAGGCGTTGCTTGATGCGGCTCACGATTCACTCCCCCTTTTCGTGCTCAGCGCTGTCCGTCGCGGCCGTCCGGCGCAGGCGGCCGGAGCCGGGGATAGGAATCCTTTCCTAGGAGGCTATGGTATGCTGGCAGTGGGCCGCCCGTTACGCGGGCGGATCCGGTGGGGTCAGGGGGCAGTGACGGTGTCCACGGCAACACCAGCCAAGCGGGCGAGGATCCTGATTGTCAACGCGGACGACCTCGGTTTGAGCGACGGTGTCACGGAGGGGATCGTGCGGGCCTGGCGCGACGGCGTCGTCACCTCCACATCCGCCATGATCAATATCGAGGGCGCGCCCGAGCGGGTGGCCGCGGTGCACCGCGACCATCCCGAGTTGCCCATCGGCTTGCACCTGAACATCACCGCCGGCCGGCCGGTGCTGCCGCCGGAGCAGGTGCCGACGCTGGTGGACGGCGAGGGGCGCTTCTTTTCGGTGGATGTGATCCCGACGCGGCTGTTGCGCATGTCCCTGAACGAACTGCGGGCGGAACTGCGGGCGCAGGCGGAAAGGCTGGCGGCCACGGGCGTGCGCATCTCCCATCTGGACTACCATCACCACATGGTGGTGCTGTACACGCCGTTCTTCCGGGTTGTGTGCGAGCTGGCCCAGGCGCTGCAGGTGCCGGTGCGCCAGCCGGTGCCCGCGTCCATCACGGGCGCCGTGCGTTTCCCCAGCGCCGGCAAGGCGGCCGCGCTGCGGCAGATGATGACCTTCGGGCTGCGCCACCCGGTCATGGCGGCGCGCCTGGCTCCCCGCATGACGCCGGGCGCCGTGCGCCGGCAGCCGGCGGTGCTGCGCGCCTTCGGCGTGAAGGCGCCCGATTGGTTCATTGACGGTTTCTACGGCAACGCCACGGTGGAAAACTTCATCCGGATGCTGGAGCAGCTGCCGCC
>DATCKT010000056.1:0-6256 GCA_036562195.1 Limnochordales bacterium | reverse complement strand
GTGTAGCGGTACTTCGCGAAGCTGAAACCGGCGTACGCCGCTAAAAGCATCGTCAGGATGGCACTGCTGCCCGCCGTGATGAAGCTGTTTTTGAGGTAGGTGGGCAGGTTCTCCTCCGTGAGCGCCTTCACGAAGTTCTCCAGCGTAGGCTTGCTGGGCAGAAGCGTGGGCATCCACAGGAACACTTCGCCCTCGGGCTTGAAGGCCGTGGAGGTCATCCAAAAGATAGGAAAGAAGATAAACAGGCTCAAGGCCGCAAGCAGCGCCCAGAAGATCAGCTTCTCCCCGAGGGTCCGGATCTGAAACACGGTTGACACCCCTCGCTCACGACTGCTTCACTTGCCGGAACAGCGACCGCAGGTAGAAGAAGGCCGGCACGGCGATGGTGAGCAGCCAGACGACGCCGATGGCCGACGCCATCCCGGTATTCCAATTCTGGAAAGCCTGGTTGAACACTTCGATGGAAAAGACGGTGGTGGCACGGGCCGGCCCGCCCCGGGTCATGACGTGGATGATGTCAAACAATTGCAGGTTTCCGATCGCGCCCAAGATCAGCACGATCATCATCACGTGCCGCAGGTGGGGCAGCACCACGTAGCGCAGGACGGCCCAGTTGCCGGCGCCATCGACCCGGGCCGCTTCCAGCTGCTCCGGGGGCAGCGTCTGCAAGCCCGCCAAGAAAAGCGCCGTGAACCATGGCATGGACGCCCAGGCCCGCGCCAGGATCACGGCCGCCATGGCACCCCACGGCGTGGCCATCCAAGCGACGGGCTCGGCCAGGGCGCCAATGTGCATCAAAAAGGCGTTGATGACGCCGTACTGGGCGTTGAACAGCCACGCCCACAGGAAACCCGTGACGGTGCTGGGCAGGACCCACGGCAAGAGCGACGCGGCCCGCAAGGGGGCGCGGCCGCGGAACGGCTGGGACAACAACAGCGCCCACGTGAGTCCGAGGACGAAGGCCAAGGCGGTGGTGCCCGCCACGAAAAGGATGGTGGTCCCCCAGGTCTGCAAGAGGCGCGGGTCCTGAAAGAACCGCCGGAAGTTGTCGAGGCCGACGAAGACGGGCGTCGGCGTAAACAGGGTGTCCCTGTACAGCGACTTGACCAACGCCCGCAGCAGGGGATAGAGGATGGTGATCGAGAACGCGATGAGGGCGGGAACGGCGAGGAGAAAGCCGAAGCGGCTTTCTCCTCGCACGAGCCCACCGGCGGAACGCCTAGCCATCAACAGGAAGCCCCCTGCTACCGCACCTCGTCCACCAGCGCCTGCAGCCGGCTGGCCATATCCCGCGCGGCCTGCTCGGGCGTCTTAAGACCCAAGATCGCCGCCTGCACTTCCTCGCCGATGACGTTGGTCATCTGCGCGCCGTTGGGCCACCGCGACGTCTCGTTGGGCGTCGACGTGCGGGTGAACTGGGCCCACGTGGCGGAGTACTCATCCTGCTGGACAATGTCCGCAGCCAAGGCCGAGCGGCTGGTGGGCAGCAAGCCCTGGCTCTTGAAATATTCTAGCGGTACCAAGTCCTCGAACACAACGTAATTCAGGAAGCGGACGGCGCCGCTGTCCGCGGTCACCGGCTGCGGCTGCTTGAACACCACCAGCAGGTGACCCCACGCCACCGAGCGCGGCGTGTCGCCCCGCTGGAGCACCGGGCGGGCCAGCGGCATGATGTTCTCGTCAAAGGCAGGTCCGAGGCCGCTGTTGGCGCGGGCCACGTTCTTGGCCAGGATGGCGTCGTCGTAGAAACCGACCCGCTGCTGGGCGAACATGGTGCGGGCGTCGAAGCGGTCCACGTCGCGCGCGATCAAGCCCCGGTCCAGCAAGTCCTTGAGCCAGCGCAAGGCCTGCACCGTGGCCGGGCTGTTCACCACCACGTTGCCGTCGGCGTCAAAGATGCGGCCGCCGAAGGTCCACAGCCACGCCTGGAAGTCGCCGCTGATGGTGGCGTTGTTCTTGGTGGAGATCGCGTAAGGGATGACGTCGGGCTGGGTGGCCTTGATGGCTTCGAGGGCAGCCACAAACTCGTCCACGGTTTCGGGGGGCGAGGTCACGCCGGCCTTCTCCAGGATCTTGGGATTGGCCACCAGGCCGATGGAGGCCGTCGTCCAAGGGATGGCCAACTGGCGGCCGTTGACCTGGCCCAGGGCCAAGAGGCCGGGATCCATCAGTTCAGCCAGCCTGTCGGCGCCGATGACGGTGTTGAGGTCGACCAAAGCGTCCAAGGCGGCGAAGGTGTGGAGCCAGTTCACGTCGATCTGGGCGATGTCCGGCGCCTGGCGGGACTGGTAACGCAGGACCAGCTGCTGCTGGGTCTGGTCCCAAGGCCACCCCAGCCACCGCACCTCCACGTCCGGGTTGGCTGCGTTAAACGAGGAAATCATCCACTGGAAGAACGGCTTGCTCGCTTCTTCCTCACCGCTCCATCCGGCAAAGAGCACGCCCTGCTGGGCGAGGGCCGGCTGGGCTGAGCTCGCCAGGGCCAGACCAAAGAGGGCGACACCCAGCGCGAACATGACGGCCACGCGGTTCAGAGTCACGACATTTCGCCTCCCGGTTGTTTTCTCCTAATTGTCAGCTTGTTCTCCAGCACGGAAACCGTGGTGCGCTGCAGGCTGCCGCATTCCCACCTCCATCGCGTGCGCTGGGTCCTAAGTCCGAAACGTAAGCCTCAAGCAGGGGCGGCAACCCCTGACAGGTGCCCGTCCCGCTTTTTTCATGTCACACGTGAAATGTTACATGTTGCTAAGTGAGAAGCATAATACCATAGGAGCATCGGCCTGTCAAACAACGGCGCGGCGACGGCACCGATGCAGGCCGCCCCGTGCGCGGGGCACATGGTTTCACTGGTTCGGCTGGCCTTGCAGGTCCGCGATGAGGGACTGCTTGGCCCGGCGCAGGTGGTGGTCCACCGCCGCCTTCAACGCTTCCACGTCCCGCGCTTCCAGGGCGCGCACGATCTCGTCGTGTTCCCGCTGCTCCCGCGGCAAGCGCTCCTTCCAGTTCTTCGCTTTCGCCCGGGTGCGGGCGATCTTGAGGTGGGCGTTCAACGAGCGATACGTCTCGATGAGCCGCCGGTTGCCCGACAGCCGCACGAACTCCTCGTGAAACTGCAGGTTCTTCTCATGGTGGGCCAGGGCCACTTCGGCCGGGCTCGCGGTGGCGTCGACCGCGGCCTTCATCTCCGCCAACAGGGCACGCAGCTTGCGCAGATCCGCGTCGGTAACGTTTTGCACCGCCGTCTCGCAGGCCAGCAGCTCCAAGGCGCGACGCACATCCATGGTTTCGGCGATGTCGTCGACGGTCAAGTCGGTCACGAACGTGCCCCGTCGGGGGATGATCTCCACCAGGCCTTCCGTCGCCAGCAGCACAAAGGCGTCGTGGACGGGCGTGCGGCTGACCCCCAAGCGGCTGGCCAGCTCTTCCGCGCTCAATTTCTGGCCGGGCGCGAACTCTTGGTTGAGGATTTTGGTGCGCAGCAACTGGTAAACTTGGTCGGTGACGCGCTCGGCCTTAATGACAGTCAGTTCGGGAAGCTCCATCGGTTTTTTCACCTACGTGTTGTCAAGGTGGGTCGGGAGCACTTAACATGTAACATGTCTGAACCACATCTCTCATTATCCCAGAAGTGCCGGCACCGTCAAGGGGTTTCCCTGAAACGGCCGCCCAACGGTGGCAAGGGGGCGTCAACAACGTGAAAGCGACCATTGTCAACCGGCTGTTGGCTATCGGTGTGATGCCCATCGTGCGCGTGGATTCCGCCGATACGGCCTTGCGCATCGCGGAAGCGCTGCTGGAGGGCGGCGCCGGTACGGTGGAGATCACGGCCACGGTGCCCCGATCACCGCAGGTCATTGAGGCCCTCAGCCGGCGGTATCCCGAGTTGCTCGTGGGCGCCGGCACCATCTGGGACGCCGCCGCGGCGCGGGCCGCCATCGACGCCGGCGCCAGGTACATCGTCAGCGCGGGCTTGATGCCGGATGTGATCGCCGTTGCCCACCGCTACGGCGTGCCTGTCATCCCCGGGGTTTTCACCCCCACGGAGGCGGCGCAGGCGCTGGCCGCGGGGGCGGATATGCTCAAGCTCTTTCCCGCCAGCGTGGTCGGCCCAGGATACCTGAAGGCGCTGCGAGGACCGCTGCCCCAGGCCCTCTGGTGCCCAACGGGCGGCGTGCAACTGGACAACTTGGCCGACTGGGTGGCGGCCGGCGCCAGTATGGTGGGCATCGGCAGCCCGCTCCTCAGGGATGTGGTCAAGACCGGCGACTACGCTGCCCTGGCGGGGCGGGTGCGTCAGTGGATGGCGGCGTGGCAGGCGTTGCACTAGCTGCTGGGCACCCACCGTCCCGGTACCCGACGATGAGCCCGCAGCGCACCCTGGACGTCCGCCTGCAGCGCGGGACCGCTCAACGCTGCGCGCCGCGCGAAGGAGGAGGCCCCCGGTTGGCAGAACGGAATCGGAGCGGTGCCTTCCAGCCGTCCCCCGGCCCCAGCGCCCGGACGGAGCCGCGAGCGACCGGTAACGAGCAATGCTGGCACGCAGTGAAGGAGGCCGAGCCGCATGAAGCTGAAGGTTCTGCAACGGCTGCTTGAGGTGGGGGTCATCCCCGTCGTGCGCGTGGACAGCCGAGAAACCGCCTTCCGGGTGGCGGAAGCGCTGTTGGAAGGGGGCGCCGGCACCATTGAGATCACCGCCACGGTGCCCGGGTCGCCCAAAGTCATCGAAGCCCTCTGCCAGCGGTTTCCGGATTTGCTCGTGGGCGCCGGAACCATCTGGGATGAGGCCAGCGCCCGGGCGGCCATCGACGCCGGCGCCCGCTACATCGTCAGCGCCGGGCTGTCCCTGGACGTCATCGCCACGGCCAACCGCTACGGGGTGCCCGTCATCCCGGGGATCTTGACCCCCACGGAAGCGGCGCAGGCGCTGGCGGCCGGAGCGGATGTGCTGAAGCTGTTCCCCGCCGGCGTCGTCGGGCCTGAGTATTTGAAGGCCCTGCGCGGCCCGCTGCCCCACGCCCTGTGGTGCCCGTCGGGCGGCGTGCAGCTTTCCACATTGAAAGAGTGGGTGGCCGCCGGCGCCAACATGGTGGGCGCTGCGAGCCCCCTCATCCAGGACGTGGCCAAGACCCACGACTACGCGGCCTTGACGCAGCGCATGCGCCAGTGGGTGGAGGAGTGGCGGCGGCTCCATTGACGCAAGCCGCGGTGTGGGCCCGGCCCATCAAGCGGTGTGGGGCGCGGCCCATCAAATGGAAGGACCGGCCATGAACGCCAGCGTTCGGTTATGCGCGCTCAGTGCCGCATCACCGTACCCTCGTCCCCGTTCACGGTGACGGTTTCGCCATCCTGCAGCGTTGCCAGCACGCCCGGCACGTTGGCCACGGCCGGGATGCCGAATTCCCGCGCCACGATGGCGCCGTGGGAGTGGTAGCCGCCCACTTCCATGACGATGGCCGCGGCCCGCATGAAAAGCGGGGTCCAGCCCGGGTCCGTGGACGGGGCCACCAGGACCTCTCCGGCGTTGAGCCGATGGCCTTCCGCGGGATGGCGAAGGATGCGGGCGGGGCCTGTGGCCTTGCCTGCGGCGACGGCGGTACCCCTAAGCACCCGCTCCGCCCTGGAAACCCGTTCGCCGCCCGGGACCTTCTGTTGGATTTGCCGGGCGATGGACGAGCCCGTGACGGTCACGGGCACCGTACCGCTTGTGTCCACGATGACATCGGGGGGCTGCTGGCTCAGCCACGCCTGCCGCTGGGCGTGGCGGTCCTGGATCAACGCCCGCGCCCCGGTGCCGTCCCACCACCCGCGCATGAAGGCGTCTACGTCGACCCAGGTGAGGTAAAAGATGTCGCTCGCCTCAGCCACGACGCCGGCGGCCTCCATGCGGCGGCCGGTTTCCAGGAGGATGCGGCGGTACGGCTCCAGGAGCGCCACCAGGGCCGACTTGGCGCCTTCCCGGAGAGCGGCCGCGTGGCTGGCCCGCCGGGCGGCCCACCGGATGAGAGGCAGCAGGAACCACCCGCGCCGCGCCACGGTGCGCAGGGCCTGCGCCCGCCGCCGGGCCCCCGCTTCCCGGAAACCCGCCGGCACGCCCGCCTCCAGCAAGAACCGGACCTGCTCCAAGACGTATGTGGGGTCTTCGATCCAGCGCGGGTTGGCGATGTCCACTTCGTAGACGCCCCGGTGGCCGAAGTCGTGCAGAAACCGCTCGAGTTCCGCCCGGAAGGGCGAGCCGGCCGGGAGCCGCCGCCACGCC
>DATCKT010000051.1:0-3975 GCA_036562195.1 Limnochordales bacterium | reverse complement strand
AGTGAGGTGCGGGTGAAGCAGTGAGCAGCGGCAACGGCAACCCGGCCGGCCGGCGCCTGCGGGAGCTTTTGGCCGGGCCGCAGATCGTGGTCGCCCCCGGCGCGTACGACGCCCTGACGGCGCGCTTGGTGGAGGCCGCGGGTTTCCCGGCCGTGTACCTGACGGGGGCAGGCGTGTCCTACAGCATGCTGGCGCGCCGGGATACAGGCCTGGTCACCATGACCGAGATGGTTCAACGGCTGGCATGGATCACGGCGGCGGTCCAGGTGCCCGTCATCGCCGACGCCGACACGGGCTACGGCGGTCCCGACAACGTGCGCCGGACGGTGCGGGAGTACGAACGGGCGGGAGCCGCCGCCTTGCAGATCGAGGACCAGGATTTCCCCAAGCGCTGCGGGCACTTGGACGGCAAGCGGGTTGTTCCCGTTGAGGAGATGGTGGCCCGCCTGCAGATCGCCCTCGAGGCCCGCCAATCGCCGGACACCGTCATCATCGCCCGCACTGACGCGCGCAGCGTGGAGGGTTGGGACGCGGCCCTGGAGCGGGCTGCCCGCTACGCGGAGGCGGGCGCGGACGTCATCTTTGTTGAAGCGCCCATCTCCGAAGAGGAACTGGCTCAGATCCCTCGCGCCGTGCCGAAACCGGTCATGGCCAACATGGTGGAGGGCGGCAAGACACCGCTGGTACCTGCCGCCAGGCTGGCGGAGATGGGGTTCCGGCTGGTGATTTACCCCAACTCCCTCACGCGGCTTTTCGTGGGCAGCGGGCAGCGCATGCTGGCCGATTTGCGCGAACAGGGCACGACGGCGGGGTGGCGCGACCGGATGGCGGACTTTGCGGCCCTCAACCGCTTGCTGGAGCAGCCATGGGAACACCGGACACCCCAGGTGGGCAAGACAGGGGGAACAGTTGGAGCATGACGCTCACCGAACAGATACTGGCCCGGGCCGCGGGTCGGGCCGTGACTCCGGGCGACGAGGTATGGGCCCGGGTCGACCTGGCCGTCATGCACGATTCCTCGGGGCCGCGGCGCATTGCCCCGGTGCTGGCGGAAGTGGGCAACCGGATTTGGGACCCGAGCCGGGTGGTGGTGGCCACCGATCACTTTACGCCTGCGGCCAACGTGCGCCACGCGGCCATTTTGCGCCAGACCCGCCAGTGGGCCAAGGAATTCGGCATCGGCCGCTTTTTCGACGAAGTTGGCATCTTGCACAACCTGCTCTTGGAAAACGGCATCGTCACCCCCGGCATGCTGGTGGTCGGGGCCGATTCCCACATCTGCACGGTGGGCGTCCACGGAGCCTTCACCGTGGGCGTGGGTTCCACCGAATTGGCCATGGTGCTGGCTACCGGGGAGATTTGGCTGGAGGTGCCCCGGACGGTGCTGGTCCGGCTCGAGGGCGAGCGTCCGGCCTGGCTCACGGCCCGGGACATCACCATGACCATTCTGGGCAAGCTCAAAGCCGACTTTGCCCTGGACAGGGCCGTGGAGTTTGACGGCAGCGCGCTTGCCTCCCTTTCCATGGACGAGCGGACGGTGCTGACCAACCAGGGCGTGGAGATGGGCGCCGTGGCCGCCATGGTGGTGCCCGACGCGCGCACGTACGAGCACATCGCGCGGCTGCAAAGCCGGCCGGCCATGGACCTGACGCGGCCGGATCCGAGCACCTACGAGCAAGTCCATACCTTTGACGTGGGCGACATGGTGCCGATGGTGGCATGCCCGCCGCGGGTTGATCAGACCCGGCCGGCGGCGGAGCTGAGGGACGTGGTGCTGGACCGGGCCTACCTGGGGTCGTGCGCGGGCGGCAAGCTGGCGGACCTCGAGGCGGCGGCGGCGCTGCTCAAGGGCAAGCGGGTGTCCATTCCCTTGACGGTAGTGCCGGCTACGCGCCGGGTGTACGAAGAAGCGCTGCGCACGGGCGTCTTGGAGACCCTGGTGGCGGCCGGCGCGACCATCCAGGCGCCGGGCTGCGGGGCCTGTGCCGGGCTGCACTCGGGCCTCTTGGGGCCGCAGGAGCGCTGCATCACGACGGCGACCCGCAACTTCCCCGGGCGGATGGGAGACCCGACGGCCGAGATCTACTTGGCTTCCCCGCTGACCGTGGCCGCATCGGCCGTGGCGGGCCGCATCGCCGACCCCCGGGAGTACCTGGGAAAGGAGGCGGCGGCATGAGCGTCCTGCGGGGCCGGGCGTGGGTGTTTGGCGACCAGATCAGCACCGATCAGATCTTGCCCGGGCGGTACCTGGACCGCAGTTACGCCGAGGTGGGGCAGTTCGCCATGGCCGGCGCCGACGAGGAGTTCGCCCGGAAGGTGCAGCCGGGAGACATCATCGTGGCCGGCCCCAACTTCGGCTGCGGCTCAAGCCGCGAAGCGGCGGCGGTGGCCCTGCGCCAGGCGGGGGTGGGTGCGGTGGTGGCCCCTTCCTTCAGCCGCATCTTTTACCGCAACGCGGTCAACCAGGGGCTGCCGGCCGTGGCGGTGCCCGACGTGGAAGGTTTCCAAGAAGGGGACGTCGTTGAAGTTGACCTGGAGAACCGCCGGGTGCGCAACGTCAGCCGCCCGGGCGTGGAGAAACCGATTCTCAACCTGCAGGGCGTCTCCCGCCAGATCTTGGCTGCGGGGGGCATTGTTCCCTTTGTGAAAGCGCGCACGGGCGCCGCAGGTGGAGCGTAGCCAGCAAGCCGCCGGGGAGGAGGACGAGGCCGTGGAAGTCGATCTGCTCATCGCCAATGGCAACGTCGTGTTTCCGGGACGGGACGTGCAGCGTGTCAACATCGGGGTCAAGGGCGAACGGATCGCCGGCTTTTACGATCCCCGGCAGCAGGTCCCGGCCAAGGAAGTGCTGGACGTCACCGGTCTGTACGTGTTCCCGGGGGCCATCGACCCCCACGTGCACTTGGGGATCTACAACGACTACCTGGAGGACTTCGAGATCGACACCAAGTGCGCGGCCCTGGGCGGGTACACCACGATCATTAACTACTACCGCCACAAGGAAACCTACCTGGGCACCATCATGGAGATGGCGTCCAAGGCCGAAGAGCGCAGCGTCATCGACTTTGCCTTCAGCCTGGGGCTGTTGCGCCAGAAACACTGGGACGAGTTTGAGGAAACGCTCAAAGAAACGGGCGTCACCTCCTGGAAGTTTTACCGCCAGTATGAGCGGAAAGTGGACAAGGTCTTCGGGGTCGAGGACCCGCTGCTCTTGGACGACGCGGAGCTGCTGGAGACCATGCGGCGATTTTGGCGGATCTCCGAGCGGCTGTTGGTCTGCATTCACTCCGAGAACATGGACTTCGCCAACCGCTGCATGGAAGAGGTGAAGCGGGGTCCCATTTCCCACACGTTGGAGGATCACCACCGGACCAGCCCCGGCTACGCCGAGGCCGACTCGGTGCTGCAGAACCTCTTTCTGGCCAAGGTGGCCGGCAGCCGCAACGTGTACATTGTCCACCTGAGCGCGGGCGAAAGCGTGGACATCCTGCGCCGTTGCCGGTGGCTCTTGGAGGAGACGGGCACCGTCGTAGAGACGACGCCCCACTACCTCAATCTCAACATCAACTCACCGTGCGGCCTGCTGGCCAAGGTGGGACCACCCATCCATACCGAGTGGGACTCAGAGCAACTTTGGCAGGGCATCAAGGAAGGGCTCATCACCTCCTACGGCGGCGACCACATCCCGGTACGGCCGCTGGAGAAGAAGGGCGGCAAGGACCTGTGGACCACCAAGCTGGGCTTCGGCAGCATCGGTGTCGCCTTCTCCCTGATGCTCAGCGAAGGCCATCACAAGCGGGGGCTGAGCCTGCCCCATATCGCCAGCCTCATCAGCGAACAGCCGGCCCGTTCCTTCGGGCTGTATCCCAAGAAAGGCGCCATGCAGGTGGGTGCCGACGCGGACTTTGCCATCGTGGATCTGAACCTTGAGCGCGAGATCACGGCGGACATGCCCGAGGTGTCCGAGGACTACAC
>DATCKT010000237.1:0-1770 GCA_036562195.1 Limnochordales bacterium | reverse complement strand
TTCTGGAGCCTCCTGGACCGGCGAGTAGGTCGAGGACGCGACCGGGGCAGTGCCGCGGCCTTTCCCCGCAAGGGCACCCGTTGGGGAGATGTCCGGCCTTAGAGTTCCCGGCGGCCGCTGATAAAATGGCGGCCCGGTTGCAGAATACAGGCGGAAAGCACCGGGAGCAGCCAACCGGGAAGGGGCAGGATGATGACGCGGCGGGACTGGCGCTGGGTGGCGGTGATGACGATCCTGGCAGCCGTGTTGGGCGGCACCGTGGGCGCGTGGGTGGTGCGTGCGGGACCGGGCGCCGCGCATGGGGGCAATGGGCCCTTGAGCGGCACTGACGGCGCCGAAGGCCGGTTTCAGGCGCAGCGGGCGGACTTGGTTCGCGACGACGGCCGCGACGCGGCGGTACAGGCCGTGGAGCGGGTGGGCCCGGCGGTGGTGAAGGTCGCAGTCACCCGGGAGGCGTGGCTGGACACGCTGTTCTTCCGCATGCCCGTGGTCCAGGAGGGGTTCGGCTCCGGCGTCATCATCGACGCCGATGGGTATGTGCTCACCAACGAGCACGTGGTGCGCAACGCCGGCGACATCCGCGTCATGCTGCGCGACGGGCGGGAGTTCGCGGCGGCGCTGGTGGGGGCGGATCCCTGGACGGACCTGGCCGTGCTGCGCGTCGACGCTCGCGACTTGCCGGTGGCGGAACTGGGGCGGTCCGCGGACCTGCGGGTGGGACAGCCGGTCCTCGCCATCGGCAACCCCTTTGGCCTGGACTTTACGGTTACCACCGGCGTGGTCAGCGCGCTACAGCGCACCATCGCGGTAGACCAGGAACGCCTGCTGCTCAACTTGGTGCAGACGGATGCGGCCATCAACCCGGGCAACAGCGGCGGACCGCTGGTGGACCTGGAAGGCCAGGTCGTCGGGATCAACACGGCCGTCCTGGGCGTTGTCGAAGGCTTCGCCGCCCAGGGACTCGGTTTCGCCGTACCGGCGGACATGGCCCGGCAAGTGGCCCGGGACATTATTCAATACGGGCGGCCGCGACGTTTGGGCGTGTTGGGCATCACCCTGACCGATGCCCACCGCCGCGTGCTGGAGGAAGAAATCGGCATTCCCGTGCCCGCCGACGCAGGGGTCCTGGTCTACCAGGTCATCCCCGATTCACCGGCGGCCGAAGCGGGCATTCGTGCGCTGGACGTGGTCACCCACGCCGGGGGCCAGCCCGTGCGCACCATGGAGGAGTTGGTGGCCGCCGCCAACCAAACGCGGCCGGGGGGGCAGCTGCCGTTGACCATCCTGCGGGAGGGCCGCCCCGTCGAAACCAGGGTCCGGCTGTGAGGCGGGCGCCCACCGGGTGGTTTGCCGTTGGCTCCGTGTTCGCCTACGCCGCCCGCGTGGCGGTTGCTTCCGCTGAGAAACCGCCCGCGCAGGTTGGGTACATGCGCGCAGGTTGGGTTCATTTGACGGTTTATCCGCTTGAAAGGTATAATGAAGACGTTTGTGACCCACCTATCTTGTACGGTCGGGGCGCGCGGGCAATATCGTCGACAGGTGGCACGCATGCGGCTGCGGAAGATCTCCGGCGCGGTGGTGCGCCGCTTGCCCTTGTACTTGCGGGTGCTGGAAGACGCCACCCGCGACGGGGACAAGGAACTGATGTCGTCCCAGGAGCTAGGGGAACGGGCGGGAGTCAGCCCCGCCCTGGTGCGCAAGGACCTGGCGTGGTTCGGCGAGTTTGGCAAGCAAGGCGTCGGCTACGACGTAAACACTTTGAAAACCGAA
>DATCKT010000046.1:0-8527 GCA_036562195.1 Limnochordales bacterium | reverse complement strand
CCTCCAAGTGGGTCGGGATCACGTTCTCAACGGTCACGCTGCCGCCGCCGGCGAGCCCAGCCAAGAGGTACGTGCCCGCCTCGATACGGTCCGGGATGATGGAGTACTCCACCGGCCGCAGCGGGTGGCCGCCTTCGATCTTAATCGTGTCCGTGCCGGCCCCCACCACCCGGCCGCCCATGGCGTTGAGGAAGTTGGCCAGATCGACCACTTCCGGTTCTTTGGCGGCGTTGTAGATGACCGTCACTCCCCGGGCGGCGGTGGCCGCCATCATCACGTTCTCCGTCGCGCCGACGCTGGGAAAGTCCAGGTAGATCTCGGTACCCAGCAGGGAGCGGGCCTCGGCGCAGATGTAGCCGTGTTCGATCTCGACCTTGGCCCCCAACTCCCGCAGGCCCTTGAGGTGCAGGTCCAAGGGCCGGGAACCGATGTTGCACCCTCCCGGCAACGGGACCCGGGCTTTCCCGAGGCGGGCGACCAGAGCGCCCAAAAGCAGCACCGAACCCCGCAGCCGCTTGGCCAGCAGGTACGGCACTTCGTGGGCGATGGGGCCCGCGGCGTTCACGTGCAGTTCGCCGTCGCCGCCGGTGATCACCGGCGCGCCCAGGTGGTCCAGGATCTCCTTTTGGACGGCCACATCGGCGATGTCGGGCACGTTCTGCAGCACCGACGTGCCGTCCGCGAGCAGGCACGCGGGCAGAAGGGCCACGGCCGAATTCTTGGCCCCCGAGATCCGCACGCGGCCTTCCCGCTTGGTACGGCCACGGATGAGGAGCCGTCGGGTCACCGACAAGATGGGATGTCCGCTTGCTTGATAGACGGTTCCCATAACGGGGCGATCTTCGGCGCTGATTCCCAGGTTCCTCCTGGACTTCCCAGATTTTGCTGGGAACATGCCCTCGGGCGAGGGATACCCGAGCGCCCGCCGGGGGGTACAAACACGACGCGGCCATTGGCCCTCACCGGTCCCCCAGGGCCAGGCGCGGCCACCCGCCCGCCGCGGGCGTATGGTCGCTCGTCGGCGGTGCGAGGGCGCCGCTCAAAAAGGCGAAGATGCCTTCCGCAATGGCTTCGGCGATGCGCCACTGGTACTCGGCATCCTGCAGCAGCCGCTCCTCGTCCGGATTGGACAGGAATCCGACTTCCACCAGCGCCGCCGGCACTTCCACCGCGCGCAGAAGGCGCAGGTCCGCCGGCCGGGCCGTCCGCCGGTTGGGGCCCAGGTGCCGGGCGAGGGACGCCTGGATGGCCTCGGCCAGCCGCCGGCTTTCTTCGCGGCCTTCGAGATAGAACGTTTGGGCGCCCGACCAGCGGGGGCTGGGGAAGCTGTTGGCGTGCAGGCTGACGAACACGTCCGCGCCGCTGGCGTTTACCAGCGCCGCCCGGCGCAGCAGGTCCTCCCGCTGGCGGTGGGGCACCGGCGCCCCTTGCACCAAGTCGTAGTCGCCTTCGCGGGTCAGCACCGTGTACACGGCACTGCGGTGGAGGACTTGCTGGAGCTTCAGGGCGATGGCCAAGGTGATGTCCTTCTCCTTGGCGCCCGCCACGCCGATGGCACCCGGGTCGGGCCCGCCGTGGCCCGCGTCCACGGCCACGGTGTGCCCCGAGACGGCCTCCGCCACCGGGGCCGCCGCCGGCAGTGGACGCACGTATGCCAGCGCCAGCGACACCACCGCCGCCGTCAACACCCCAAGCAGCCCCGCGGCCACCAAATGCCGGCGATGAATGACCACCACCAGCGGTCCCCGCAAGCGTCCTCTCCCACCCGTTCCGGCCCGTCCTGCGACAGCTTATTCACCCGCGCGCCGCCGCAGCACCTTCGCTGCCCGGGCCCGCGTCTCCTTCGCGGGTGGGGCCCCCATCACAACGCTTCCGTATGAATGCAGGGGGCGGTCTTGGGGCCGCGCCGCGGCCTGGTCGCACTCTGTCCCCCACAGGGTCGTGGCCCTGTTATGGACCGGCGCTTTTGTCCGCGTCGCCGTCCCGGACCGCTTCCAGCACCCGGTAGCCGCCGCCTTTGGCCACTTCCCGGCACTGCCCGAACACCGCGGCCATGTGGCGGGCCAACGTGCGGGCGCCTTGGCTGGTGCGGGCCACCATCACCAGGCGCCCGTGGCGCTCCAGATGGCGGTGGGCTTCTTCAACCCACGCGTAGACGACGCGCTTGCCGGCGCGGATGGGCGGATTGGAGGCGATGAGGGTGAAGGTCATGCCGGCCACGGGCGCAAAGCCGTCGCCGTGCCGCACTTCGGCGTTGGCGATGCGGTTCAGGCTCAGGTTGCGGCGGGCCAGCTCCACGGCCCGTTCGTTGATGTCCACGAGCCACACCCGTGCGCCCGGCGACTCGGCGGCGATGACGATGCCGACCGGTCCGTAGCCGCACCCCAGGTCGAGGGCTTGACCTGTGGCGGGCAGAGGCAGGTGCTCAATGAGCAGGCGCGTGCCCGGATCCAAGCGCCGGCGGGAAAACACGGCGGCGTCGGTCACAAACACATAGGGCCGGCCGCGCAGCTCCTCCCG
The DNA here is from genome assembly GCA_036562195.1 of Limnochordales bacterium. Classification (GTDB taxonomy): domain Bacteria; phylum Bacillota; class Limnochordia; order Limnochordales; family ZCTH02-B6; genus ZCTH02-B6. The sequence goes on along the minus strand of DATCKT010000046.1, from coordinate 6,007 downwards.
CACTTCCGATGGGCGATGGGCGGCGACGGGCCGGCGGGTGAAGTAGTGTTCGCTCATCCTAGCTCACCTGCCGCGCCGCGGCGGTCGTCTCCCGGTGCAGCCGCCGCAGCATCTCCTGCAGGTCCGCCAACGACTGCCCGTCCACCGCCGGTACGTTGCGTCCCGACAGCCCATCGACCGCGCCGGCGGCGGCCAGGGCCTCCACCAGCGCCGCCTCTTCCGCCGGCGCCGGCAAAAGGTCCGCCCGCGTCAGGTGCGCAAGCAGCGCCAGCAGCGCGTAGGCGCCCCAGTTGGACACCCCCGCCGCGATCACGTAATCCGCGGGCACCACCGAACCGATGCGTTCGCCGAGGGGGACGTGCCGCCGCACTTGGGCCAGTACTTTCCCCATGCCGATCTCGTTGCCCCCGTCGCCGATGCCCACCGTCACCACGCCCGGCGGCCGCTCGAGGAACCAGCCGTCCAAGGGGGCGACGCAATCGTCCAGGACCACGCCCCGCGCGCTGTAATAGTGCCCGTCGGCGGCCCGGCCCGGCCGCTCGACGCTAACCAGGTGGGTGATCCCGTGGCGCCGGCACCAGTCGTCCCCCGGGCGGGGGGCCACGGCGATGACGGGCACCCCGTGCACCCACGGCGCCATGGCCGGGTGGTCCAGCACCGGCCGGCACCACCGGTCGGTCAGCACCACCGCCTCTTTGCCCAGCCGGATCAGGGCCCGGGCCAAAAACAGCGCTCCTGGCGGCCCGTCGGTCTCCGCGGCGCAGGCTCCGGGAATGAAGAAACCGGTGACGATGGCCACCCGCTCGGCCGTCGCCAGCTCCGCGGCGGCCGCCAGCAGATCGCCGGGCACCATGAGGTGCGCGGTGCCGCGCCCGTTGACGTCGGCGGCCACTGTGGCTTCCACCACCGCCGCCAACGCGGCGGCGCTGTTGTCCGTTTCCACGGCCCGTCCCCCCTCTTCCCTGGCATATTCCTTCACGGACCGGGCGGTTCCTGGCCCGCGCCCGCACCGCGGCCGGCGGGAAACCACAGCACCCCGGCTTCCGTGATCAGCAAGTCCACGCCTTGATCGTGAGGCTCGTGGGGCAAGGCATCCACGAGCTGGACGCTGAACGCCCATCCGGCCCGGATCACCCGCGCCGGCAGCCGGGCCAGCAGCCGGTCGTAGTAGCCGCCGCCTTGGCCGAGGCGCCTTCCCGCCCGGTCAAACCCGAGGCCGGGCACCACCACCGCATCGAGAGTTCCCGGATCGATGGGCGGCAACGCGGCAGCCGGCTGCGGAATGCCGCGAAAAGGCCCGGGAACCAGCTCGTGCCGGCCCGCCGCCGGCACCACCTCCATCTCGCCGGGGCGCTGGGGGATAAGGCGAGGGAAGCACACCGTCCGGCCCTCGGCCCAGAGGCGCTCCGCCAACGGCGCTGTGGGCGCTTCCGGCTCCACGGCGGCGTACAGCATGACCCGCCGGGCGGCGGCCAGTTGGGGCACGGACCAGAAGTGGTCCGCCATCCGACGGCCCCACTCCTCGCGCACGCGCGGGTCCACGCTGCGCCGGCGCGCCGCCAGCAGCCGCCGCCACCCCCGCTTGTCCATGGGCTCGACAGACCCGTTCACAGGATAACCCCTTCGCGCGTCCGGCCGCGGCCGCCGCTGACGGGAGGCCCTCCTGGGCCTCCCCCGAGGCCGGTGGCGCCCAAGGCACCCCATGGCCCGCACCGGCGGTTACCCCGTGGCCGAACCGCCTGCCTTCACCCGCGCGGTGACCGGGGTTTCGCCGGATCCCCGGTAGCGCAGGAACACGAGGATACCGGTCAAGATGAGCACGCCGCCGATGATCTGGGTGGCGTCCGGCACCTCGCCCAAGATCAGCAGCGCCAACGCGCTGGCGCCGATGGGCTCGGCCAGGATGCTGACGGCCACCACCGACGCGGGCACGTACTGCAGCACCCAGTTGAACACGGTGTGGCCCAGCAGGGTCGGGCCCACGGCTAGGGCGACGAAGATGGCCCAGTCGTGCGCCCCGTAGCCGCCAAGGGGCACCCCCATCATCACCGCGGCCAGGCCCAAGGTGGCCGCGGCGGAACCGTACAGCCAAAAGACGTAGACGAGCAGCGGCACCCGCCGCCGCACCCGCTGCCCGATCAGGAGATAGCCCGACACCAGGATGGCCGCCAACAGCTGGCGGACCAGCACCGCCGGCAAGAGGAGCAGCCACGTCACCGTCAGCCGGTAGAAGGCCAAGGCGATCGGATCGGCGGTGGACAGCTTGGCCAGCACGGCCGAACACGACACCGCCGCGACCCCGAGGGCGATCAAACCGTACACGTGCCGGGGCGCCAGCACCCGCTCCACGTCCTTCCCTCCGGCGGGCCGGCCGCCTTAGGCGGGGCGCACGATGGACACAGCCGCCCGCTCGGGGTCCAGCTGCTCCCGCAGCTGCCGGTTGGCTTCCTCAAGGGTGATGGAGCGCAGCTGGTCCAAATAATCAAACAGCGACCCGCCCAGGAAGTGATAGAAGAGGAAGCCGTTGGCGATGAACTCCAGCGAGTTGAACAGCTGCACGAACTCGCCCACCGCCTGCCGCTGCACCCGCCGCAGGTCTTCCTCGGCCAAGCCCTGCTCCCGCAGGCGCTCCAGGCCCTCCATGAGCCGGGCGTGCAAAGCGTCGGGATCTCGGGTTTCCCCGCCGATGATGGTGTGGGCGAAGCTGCCCCCTGACGTGTAGCGGGCGCCGAACCGGTCGTCCACCAAGTCCGCGTCGTAAAGCTCTTGAAACAGCTGCGAGCTCTTGCCCAACGCCGCGGACAACACGAGGGACATGGCGACCTCCCGCCGCAGCCGCTCCAGGCCCCCGCCGGGCGTCGCCTCGTCCTTAAAGCCCAGCGCATACAAAGGCCGCGCCACGGGCAACACCACCTCCACCCGCGGCTGGGCCACCCCCGGCGGCTCTTCGGGGTAGAGGCGCTCCACCGGCGGGCGCGGCTGGTAGCCCCGGCCGGCCACGTCGGCCTCCACCTGGGCCAGCACCGCGTCCGGGTCGACGTCGCCCACGACGAACAGGGCCATGTTGCTGGGATGATAGAACGTGTCGTAACAGGCGTACAGCGTCTTCGGGTCGATGCGGCGGATGGACTCCACGGTGCCGGCGATGTCGATGCGCACCGGGTGGACGTGGTACATGGCCTCCAGCAAGTTCATCCCCAGCCGGTGCCGGGGCTGATCCTGGTACATGCGGATCTCTTGCTCGATGATGCCGATCTCCTTCTTCACGCCCTCCGGCGTGAAGTGGGGCTGCTGCACGAAATCCAGCAGCCGGTCCAGGGCCTGGGCGAAATTGTCGGTGGTGGAGAACAGGTAGCTGGTCATGATGTGGCTGGTGTACGCGTTGACCGACGCGCCCAGCGCGGCGAAGCCGTTGAACACGTGCCCATCCGGGTCCTCAAACAACTGGTGCTCAAGGAAATGCGCGATGCCGTCGGGCACCTCCGTGATCTCCTCGGCCCCGGGCCGGCGAAACCGGTTGTCGATGGAGCCGAAGCGGGTGGACAACACCGCGTAGCGCTTGTGAAACCCGGGCCGCGGCATGACGAAGACTTCCAGTCCCGCCGCGAGCCGGGTGTGCACGACCCGCTCCTGGAGCAGTTGGCTGTGAATGGTCTGCCACGCCATGGCTGTTCCCCCTTATTGGCCCCCGGCCGCGGGCGTACGCAGAAAGTACACCGTGTCCAGCCGAACGCCGGCGGCCACCCGCACCACGTCCTCCCGGGTGACCCGCCGGACGTCCTCGATGAGCTCCGGGACCGGCCGCACGCGGTTGTTGATCAGCCCCACCAGCCGGCCGCCGATGATGCGGCCGGGGCTGTCCCGCCCGGACAGCATGCCGTTGATCAAGCCTTTGCGGGTGTTCTCCAGCTCCTGGTCGCTGATGTCCCCCGCGGCCAGCGCGGCCACCTGCTCCCGGATGATGGCCAGCGCCTGCTCGTACTTGTCCACTGCGATCCCGGCCGTCACCGTCACGACGCCTTTCGTCGCTTCCAGCTGCGAGGAGGCGAAGTAGGCCAGGCTCGCCTTCTCCCGCACATTGATGAAGAGCTTGGAGTGGGGAAAGCCCCCCAGGATGCCATTGTACATGAGCAGGGCCGGGTAGTCGTCGTCCGGGTAGCGAGTCGCGGTCCGGTAGCCCAGGGCCAGCACGCCCTGTTGCACCTGCTGTTCCTCGGTCACCACCCGCTCTTCGGCGGCGCCGTCGGGATGGGGCGTGGCGGCGACGGTGGCCTCGATGTCCCCGCGCGGCAGGGTCAGGTGCTGCCGCACCCACTCCGCCACCTGAGCCGGCTCCACCGGCCCCACCACGAACAGGTCCACGGGGCTGGTGGCCAAAACGTGCCGGTAATGTTCGTAGAGGGCCTCCGGCGTCACCCGGCGCAGCTCCTCCACGTCGCCGTACTTCTCGAGGCCAAAGGGCTCCCCCGGGAACATTTCCTCCCGCAGCCGTTTCATGGCGTACTGCGGTTTCTGATTGATGACGCTCAAAATGCGCCGGCGGAGGTTCTCCGCCTCCTGCGCCACAAACTCGCGCCGAAAGACGCCGTCTTCGGTGGCCGGCCGCAACAGCACGTCGCCCAGGAACGCCAGGGCCTTTTCGGACAGCCCCAGCTGCTCGGGCAGAAACCGATCGTGGGCCACCTCCACGAACAGCTCGATGTTCTGCGTCTCCCCGACCTTGCTCACGTCCGCGTTGAACCCGGCGCCGTACAGGTTTTCCAGGTACCGGGCCATGTCCCGGACCGTGGGCAGCGTTTGGGTGCCGCGGCGCAACACGAAGGGGATGACCGCGGTGTGGGTGTAGGTGTCCGCCCGCAGGTTGCGCCGGAGGACCAGCTTGACGGTGGTCGTCTTGAACTTCTCCGTCGGCGCGACCCAAAGGGTGTAGCCGCGATCGATGGCGATGGGCTCAAACTGAATCTGCATCAGTGCTCCGCCCTCCCTCACGCGGCGTCGCAGCCGGGGGCCCGCCCGCCGTAGATCAGAATCTCGTTCATCACAAAACGATGGCCACCTCGTCGCGATCCATGCGATCCATGCACTCTTGCAGCTTGGTGCGCAAGACGGGATCCTCCGCCGCGGCGAAGCGCACCTGCCGCAACAGGTCGATGCCGCGCCGCAGCGCGTAGACGATGTCACCCTCGTCCTGGTAGGCGCCCTGCAGCAGGCGGGCGAAGGATTCTCCCCGGCTCCAGCGGTAGGCCAGCGCCGCCACGTGGTCGTGAAACCGCACCGTGGACGTCCCCACCACCCGCCGCTCCAACTCCTCCAAATTCCGCACGATGGCCTCCACCGCGGCCACGTCAAACGCGTTATGGGGCAGGCGGCCTTCGGAGCGGCGCGGTTCATAGTCGATGGACACGGCCAGCGCGTTGATCTGGTCGGGATCCAGCCGGTGAAACCAGCCGTCAAAGTACAGCTCCGTCACCAGGAGTTCCTGGATATTGATGCGGGCGGCGAATTCGCCCCGAGCGGTCAGCTGATCGCCCCGCACAAAGTCCAGCTCCTCCAAAACCTGGCGCTTGGCCATAAACTCCTGGATGAACCGCTCCGCCGGCGGGAGCTCCGCCAACTCCCGCTCCAGGCTCCGCACCCGCTTGGCCGCTTGGCGCCGCTGCTTGCCCTCGGTATGCTCCAACTCCGCGAGCCGCGCCCGGGCCTTGGCCAGCGCGGCCTCCAGCCGCTCCCGTTCCCGCTCCGCCTGGTAGGTGGCGAAGTTCTTGCGCAAGATGGACCGGATTTCGTCCATGGAGTAGGTGCGCACCAGGTTGAGGACGCTGTTGTAGCTGAGCGTGAACCGGCTGCGCAGCGGCTCCACGTCCTCCTCCCGCATGCTGGGGTACTCCTCCGGCACAAACCGGTTGAAGTCCACCAGCGTGAACACATACCCCCGCTCGTCGATGCCCCGCCGGCCGGCGCGGCCCGCCATCTGGAAATATTCCCGGTTGGTCAGGGGCCGGAACGC
>DATCKT010000040.1:0-3714 GCA_036562195.1 Limnochordales bacterium | reverse complement strand
GGTGTGGGGTTCGTTGCGGTAGGGGGGCAGGCCGAACTCGGGGCCGGAACCCCACCCGCCGTAGGCCAAGCCCGGATCCGGGGATGTTGCGGCTGGCGTGGGCGGCGCGGCGCCTGCGGCCGGCGGGGCAGGCCCAGCTGCCACCCGCCCCGGCGGCGCATTCACGGCCCCGTTGGCGGCTCCCGATTGACCTTCCAGGGCCGCCGCGCGGCCCACCTCTTCCGGATTGCGCAGCAGCACCTCCGGCGATTCGCCCTCGGCGAACCCTTGACGCAGGAACGACTCGTTGGACGTGTTCTCGAGGAGCCGGCGGACCAGGTACGCCATGCCGGGTGTCAACTCGCCGTAAGGCGTGTACACCCGCACCCGCTCGCCCAGCTCCACCAGGGCCCGCCTGAGCGGCGTGGCCATGCCGTACAGCACCTGGTACTCCACGGTGCGGGGCGGCAGGTCCAGCTCCCGGGCCAGCGCCATGGCGTGGGCGATGGAGCGGATGTTGTGGCTGGCCACCGCGAGGTCAACGACGTCGCGGTTCTCCAGGAACAGCCGCGTGAGGCGCTCAAAGGCCGCGTCGCTCTCCCACTTGCGCTCGTACACCGGCACCGGCCAGCCCTCGAGGCGGGCGTGGACGGTTTCGAAGTCCCAGTACGCGCCCTTGACCAGGCGCACGGTGACGGGCGTGCCCCGCCGCCTGGCCCATTCGATCAGGCTCCGGGCGTCGTGGTCGGTTTCCTTGAGGTAGGCCTGCAGCACGACGCCCAAGTGGCGGTAGTCCCTGAAGTCGGGGTCATCGCAAAGGCGCCGGAAGATGTGCAGCGTCAGGTCCTTGAGCCGGTAGTCTTCCATATCGATGTGGATGTGGGCGCCCCGCTCCCGGGCCAGGCGCACGATGGGGCGCAGCCGGGCGAGGACGGCGCGGGTGCTGGTTTCCGGATCGATGGGATCAAGCTGGGAGTACAGGGCGGAGAGCTTGACCGACACGTTGACCCGCGGCAAGGGGCCCCACGGCGCCGTGTCCACTTGGTCATGCTTGGGCCAGGCGGGCGCCCGGGCAGTGAGGGCTTCGAGGAGCTCGAGATAGCGCCGCTGGTACGCCTCGGCCTCGGCTTCGCTCAAGGTCGCCTCGCCGAGCACGTCCACGGTGAAGGCCAGCCCCTGGCGGTGGAACGCTTCCACCACCTTAAGCACTTCCGCGGCGTTGGTGCCGGCGATGAAGGAGCGGGCCACCTGCTCGACGCCCATGCGCAGCGTGCCCGCCGCGGCCCGGGCGCCCAGCCGTCCCAAGCCGGCCACGCCCAAGCCCATCTTCATCAGCCCGCCGAAGGGATCCGGCTTGTCCTGGAAGTACTCCCGCAGGTGGCGGACCATATCGTCGGGGTCGGCCAGCGTGGGCAGCACGTCCACAAAGCGGAACAGCTGCAGCCGCGCGTCGCCGTGGCGCATGGCCCACTCCAGCAGCTGCCCGGTCCAGCGCTCGGTGCGGAAAAACGCTGCCGCCTCGTGCTTCACCCGATCGAAAAGCTCGCGGCCGATGCGCTGGGTTTCCCGTTCCACCCGTTCCAGATCAATGCCCGTTCCCGCCGGCGCCATCACCGGTTCCTCCTCCCCAGCGGTCCTCCACCGTAGGCTGGACGGGCCGGCCCGCCCGGCATCACTGTGCCCGAAATCCGGACCGTTTTCTCCACCAGCATACGGCCGAGGCTGTGCAGCTTCTCCTCCGGCACCGTGTAGGCCGGCACGTCGAGGCTGACGGCCATGAGCCGGTGACCTCGCAGCGGCAGCACAAGTCCTCCAGGAGCTCGTCCGGGCTTATGATTCCACCGGTTCCCCTCCACAGGCGTAGCGGTTGGAAAGTTGCCGTGAATTCGAGAGGAGTCGTGCCGGTGGCATGGAACCTTTCAGGCAGCATCACGAGCTATCTTCCCTTGAAAGGAGACGGTGCGGGTGGGCCGCACGGCATGGCGAGCGGGCGTCAGCGTACACCGGCGCATACACCGGCGGGAGCGCATCTCTTTTATCGGGCTTCTCGCGGCCGGCGCCCTCGGGATCCTGGGTGAAGCGGCCGCCCGTTTCGGCTGGCTGGTGCTGCCGACAGGGCTGCCGTTCCCCCCGGAGGCGCTGGCCCAGGGGTTGTTCGCCATCGTGCCCATGGACCTGTTCTCGCTGGCTATCGGTTGGCTCGGCAGCGCTGCGCAGTGGATCGCCTTTGCCGTCATGTTGGTGCTGTGGGCGTTGGTCGTGGGAGCATTGTCCAACCTCGTTGCGGCGGTGGCGGCCGGTGGGGGCCCGTTGGTGATCCTTTTGGCCGGTGCGCTCGTAGGTTGTATAGTGCAGGGCGCGTGGTGGCTGGCCGCCCCCGTGCTCGCGCCGGGCGGCTGGGTTGCCGTCGGGCCGGCCGCGCTGTGGCCGGGCGTGCTGCTGCCGGCGGGCGCGTACGGCGTCGCGGCGCTGGTGGCCCGTGCCTTTCGCCGGCCGAGGTACTAGGCGCACGTCCGCGCGGCAGTACGGAAAGGGGTGCTGCGTGCCATGAAGATGTCACGGCGTCGGTTTCTCGGGAAAGGCGCCCGGCTCGCTGTCGGCGTCGGAGCCACCTTGGGCGCGGCGCCCCTCCTTGGGTTAGCGACGGGCGATTTGCGGCGGGCATTGGCGCAGGGCGCGCCCCTGTGGGAACAGCCCGGGATGCCGCCTGAGATCACGCCCGTTGGCCAGTTTTACACGATTTCCATCAACCTGTTTGACCCGCGCCTGGATGCGCGGGACTGGAGCCTGACGGTGGAAGGCCTCGTAGAACGGCCTCTCACCCTGGACTACCAGCAGCTGACCCAGTACCCCAACACGGTGGAAGCGTACGTCACACTGACCTGCGTCAGCAACGAAGTGGGCGGGCCCCTGACCGGCAACGCGATCTGGCGCGGCGTGCGCCTCCGGGACATCCTGCAGGAAGCGGGGGTCAAACCCGGCGCGGTCGACCTGGTCATGGAAGCCTACGACAACTACACCGACAGCATCCCCATCGAGAAGGCCCTCCACCCCGACACGCTGCTGGTCTATGAGATGAACGGCGAGCCGCTGCGGCCGCAGCACGGGTATCCGGCTCGCCTCATCGTGCCCGGCATCTACGGCATGAAGAACGTCAAGTGGATCCGGCGCCTGCGGGTGGTGGACTACGACTTCAAGGGCTACTGGGCCCGCCGGGGCTGGAGCGACACGGCCGTCATCAAGACGTGGTCGCGCATCGACATCCCCCGCTCGGCGCAGGTGCGTGTCGGCGAACGAGTGGTCATCGGCGGCTTGGCGTACGCCGGGGACCGGGGCATCTCCGGCGTTGAGGTTTCGGTGGACGGAGGCCGGACGTGGCGCCCCGTGGACGCTCTCAAGGAGCCCCTCGGCCCCTATGCGTGGCGGCTTTGGGCCGCGACGTGGATACCAGCCGAATCGGGCACCGCCGAGCTGGTGGTGCGGGCCATCGACGGCCGGGGCGAGGTGCAGACCGCGGCGTTGGCGCCGCCCCTGCCCGACGGCTCGTCGGGGTGGCACCGGCGGCGAGTGTCCGTGCGGAGTTGACACGACACGGGCCACCCCATGGCCACATGAGGACGGGCTGTGGGCAACGCTTGGCCCCATGAGGACGGGCTGCGGGAAACGACCGCAGACGCGCCCGGCCTGGAGTTTGGTATGATGGAAGTTGGTCGCGGCGCGCAACCGGCACACCGG
>DATCKT010000033.1:0-18439 GCA_036562195.1 Limnochordales bacterium | reverse complement strand
ATGTCCCGCCGCTGCTCCCGCACGGTGGCCGTCATGCTCTGGACGACGGCCACGACGGCCAAGCCGCCCAGCAACAGCGCCAGGCCGTCCACCAGCCGCCGGGCGGTGCGCACCGCCGCAGGCGGGTCGAACCCGGCGCGGGTCACGACCAGCCGGCCGCCGCTGGCATGGAGCAGCCGCTGCCGCACCGCTTCTGCGTCCGCGCCGGGCGTGAGGCGCACCAGCCACGCGGCCGGCTCCAGCCTCGGATACACGTCCGCAAGGGTTTCCCAGACGACGGCGCCGGTGAAACCTGCATTGGTCAAGTCAAGATACGTCCCCGTCACACGCCACCGGGCCCGCAGCGGGCCCACGGCCACTTCGACGACGTCTCCCGGCCGCACTCCCAAGCGCTCCATGGCGCTGGTGCCCAGGGCGATCTCGCCGGGCGCGGCCACAAAGGACCCTTCCAGCACCCGCCAGGGAAGCGCGCGCCAGTCGCCGTCCAGCGCCCGCACGAGGATGGATGTGGCCCCTTGCGGCACATCCACCCGCACCCACGCCTCCCGGTGGAAGCCGTCCACTTCCGGATTGGCCCGCACCAGGGCCTCCGCATCCGCAGCCGGCAAGCCGGCGCGCTCCACGACAAGCTGGTGAAAGACGCCAACCCGCGCCGGATCCTGCGCGAAGACGGCCATGGTGTTGGCCAGGGTGGCGGCCCCCACAGCCACAGCCACGCTGATGGCCACAGCCGCGGCCGGCACCGCGGGCCGCACAGGAAGGATCACCACCAGCTGCGGCAGACCGGGCAGGCCCAGCCGCAGTCGCACCGGAACCCCACCGCCGGCGGCGGCCATGGTCGCCGCCGTGCCGGCCCATGCCGCGCCGCGAGCCGCCCAGGCTCCCAACCCCGCCGTGGCCACCGTTACGGCCAGCGCGCCGGCGGCCGCCGCCCAGGTGCCTGCGCCCGCGACAGCCGCGCCGGTCCCCGCCGTGTTGCCGGCCGCCAAGGCCGCCAGGTCCCCGGCGACCCAGCTCCAAGCCACCGTCGCACCTACGGGCGCACCGACGGCGGCCGCCGCAAGGCCCACCGCCGTGCAACCCAGGGCCAAAGCGCCCACTACCTGCCGCGGCGTGCAGCCAAGAGCCCGCGCGAGGCCCATCACCCGGCGGCCGGCGATGGCGGCCGCCGCCACCACGTGGCTCGTCACCGCCGCCCCGGCCGCGAGCGAAAACGCCCCCGCCAATACAAGAAAGCCCGCCGTCAAGCTGTGGCTCAACCGCTGGTGGGCTAGGACATCCAGCCAGTTGCCGGCTTCCAGCGCCAGGCCCACGTCCGCCGCCCGCCGCCGCGCCGCGAACGCGAAGGCTGCGGCCGTATCCGGCGCCTTCAGGCGCACACCCAACAGCATATTCGGCTGGCGCACAAGGCGCGTGAACAGGTCCGCGGGCACCAGCACCGGCGGCAACACGCACTCCGGGTACGGGCAGTGCAGCGCCGATGCGGCCTCGCCCACAATGCGCACCCCGGCGGGCCCGTCGTGGCCCGCGAGGTGCACCGCATCGCCCACGGAAAGCCCCAGCGCGGCGGCCAGGTGGCGGTCGATGACGGCTTCGGCCTGGCCGGCAGTGGGCCAGCGGCCGGCGGTGAGGGCGAAACCGGCGGGCCCGGCGACGGCTGCACGCCCGGCGGCGTCTGCGCGTCCGGTGGCGTTGGCAGAGCCGGCGGAGTTGGGGCCGGCGGCGTCTTCAAGGGCGTACACCCGCACATCCACCGTGCGCGCTGCGCCTTCCCCACCGGCCACCAGCGGCAACGCCGCCACCGGCAGCCGGAACGTTTCCCGGTCCACCGCCGGGTCGGCGCTGATGGCGGCGGCCGCCGCGGCCCCGGCTGGATGGTTTGGCAGCACAAACCAGGCGTGGGGAGCCTCCGTGTGCGCGTGCAGCCGCTCATAGGCCGCCGGCGCTCCCGGCCATACCTGCAGGCCCGCGCTGATCAAGAGCGCGGCCAGCGCCATCGTGAGGCCCAGCAACCCGACGCCCGCCCGGCTGAGCCCAAGCAGCCCGCGGGCCAAGTGATACAACGCCGCGGCCTGCCCTGCCCAAGCGGGCCCGGGCGAGGGCGCGGCTTGGCCCAAAAGCCTCACGCCGGCGCCGCCGCCTCTTGCAGGATGCGGCCATCCCGCAGCTCGAGGACCCGCCGGGCGCGCGCCGCGACGGCCGGGTCGTGGGTTACCAGGAGGATGGTCTGTCCCGCGGCGTTGGTTTCGGCGAGCAGATCCAGAATGCGCCCGGCGGCGTCCTGGTCGACGCTGCCCGTAGGCTCGTCGGCCAAAAGCAGCCGGGGTCCGTTGATGAGCGCCCGCGCGATGGCCACCCGCTGGCGTTCGCCGCCGCTCAGCTGCGGCGGCCGCTTGCCGGCCAAGTGGGCCACGCCCAGCCGCTCAAAGAGGGCCAGCGCCCGGGCGCGGGCGGCCCGCGGCCCGGCGCCGGCAAGGAGCGCCGGCAGCATCACGTTGGTGAGCGCGTCCAGGTGGTGCAGCAGGTTGAAGTACTGGAAAATGATGCCGACGTGATGGCGGCGAAAGAGGGCCAGGGCGGTTTCATCCATGCGGGGCAGGTCATGCCCGGCGACGCGCAGCTGGCCGGCGTCGGGCCGGTCCAACCCGCCAATCAGGTGAAGCAACGTAGACTTGCCGGAGCCCGACGGCCCCATCAGGGCCACGAACTCACCGGCGTGCACTTGCAAATCAATGCCCCGCAAGGCGGGATAACGAATCTCACCGTCCCGGTATGCCTTGGTCACCCCGCGGGCTTCCACAACGGGATCCGTGGAGCTCACCCCCAAGCGCGTGCGGGAGCTCGTACCTCCAACGGATCCATTGTACCATGCGTCTGCTTAGAAGTCGTCCCAGCGGCTGGTCCGGGGCGCCTGCCGCTCCAGATGGGCTTCCCAGTCGGGATCGTCGGCCGCCGGCTCGCGCGTTTCCAGCAGGTCCTCGGCCCGCTCCAGGATGCGCTCCTCGCACTGGGGGCACAGGCCCAGGGCGCGGCCAGGCGTGTCCATGTCGATGGTGATCCCGCAGATGCGGCACATGGTCACTGTCACCATCTCCCTCTTACGTCACGCTTTTCTCTTATTGTCGCGATCGAGCGCGGCCCCGGTAAGCGACGGTTGCCCTCTCAAGCCAGGGACATATGTCCCTCGCGTTGGTGCCCATGAGGGGTCAAACGTCAGCTCACACTAAGGGTGTCCGTGGCGAGGAGGTGAAGACGAATGTCCCAGCGGGATCAGCAGGACGGGCGCCAGGAGCGCTTCATGCAGCCGCAGCGGCAGCGCCGGCAGGCCCAAGACACGGAGTTCGCCAGCGAACCGGGCATGTTCCAGCCGCAGCGGCAGCGCCGGCAGGCCCAGGACACGGAGTTCGCCAGCGAGCCGGGCATGTTCCAGCAGCCGCAGCAGCAGCAAAGGAAGAAGCAGCAGCAAGGCCAACAGGCGCCCACCACCGACATGGACAACGAGTAACGGGAACCGGTTAACCCGGAGATCATGACGCCGCAGCGGCGGCACCGGCCCCGTCCGAGCCTTAAAGGGCGCGGACGGCGGCCGGCTGCGCCGCTGGCGCCATCACAGGCCAACCGGCCCGCGGGGGAAAGCGCCGTGCGCTTTCCCCCAACTTTTGCCGCCCGCCTCTGTGGGCTCGCTGCCAGCGCTGCCATGATTCCCATCGGCTTGACGACTGAGCGGCGGGCACACTAGGCATCGAGGAGGTGAGGTCCAACATGGCCCAAGGCCAGAAGCGTAACCGGGCTCTCGTGCCCCAATCGGCCCAGGCCCTCGAGCGCCTGAAGCAGGAAGTCGCGACGGAACTGGGGATCCAGAACTACCAGGGATACCTCGGCGACATCCCCGCCCGCCTCAACGGCGCCGTCGGCGGCAACATGGTCCGGCGGATGATCGCGGCGGCGGAGCAGGCCTTGATCCAGCAGACTGCTGCTCAGGTTCAGGCTGGCTTCCGCCAGGGGCTGCTGCAGCAGGCCACGCCGACCACCCCGGCCGCGCAGACCCCGAATCCGTTCCAGGTGCAGGTCCCGCCTGCCCAGTAACACTGGCTGTGACGGAAGCGGCGGCGCCTCCCGCCCTCGGGAGGCGCCGCTTTTCTTTTGCCGGCCTTGGCCTGAGCCTGAGCCTGCTCCTTGGCCTGAGCCTAAGCCTGCTTCCGGTACTCGATCAAGCCTGCTCCCGGCACCCGGCCCCAGCCTCCCAGCGCCTGGGCGGCTTTACCGCGGGGCCACGCCCACGAAGCGAAACCGGCCCGAATCCCACCGCCAACGGGCCTCCACAGGCGTGCGCTCCAAGTCCCGGTAGGTCCCGTCCGGCAGGCGGCGGCTGCGGGCGACCTCGCCCCGCACCACCAGTTCCGCCGCGCCGAAGCGCACGTCTACGGCGGTGATCTCCCGCTCCGCCAGAGGCGGATCGAGGCTGTACAGTTCCTCGTATAGAGTTTCCGACCAGACGGGGACCAATACGCCGTTGCGCCACTTGAGAATGGTCACGGCCCGGCGGCGGTAGAAGGCGCCCGTCAGCTGGTCGTGATCGTCGTAGACCAGCAGCTCGCCGCTGTCCGCCCCGGTCAGCGCGCGCACCTCGATCCGGTCGATGGCCCCAAAGCCCCCGCTTTTGGCCACGAGGCGCCAGGACGGGCCTGCCCGCTGAAACACGGCCACCAGGCCGTCGCCGCTCGCCCGCGTGATCCCCAGGATGACCTCGTCGCCGCCCCCGGGGACCACGTCGCCCATCAACACGTGCCTGTCCACAACGGCGTCGATGGGACCGGCGGCGCCGGCTGGGTCGCCACTGGGCGGGGACCCGTCCGGCCGGTGGCTGCCGGCCAAGCCGCCGCCTTCCAGCGCGATCGCCACCAGGGACTGCACCACCTGCGGGCTCAGTGGGGGCGGCGGCGCCTGCCGCGCCAACGGCCCCGCCCACGCCGCAAGCGACGGCTCCCCCGGCGCCGCTCCGCCCGAGGGGAGCACCGCCGCCGGCCAAAAGCCGGCAGACCGCAACGCGCCCAGGATAAAGCCGAGGGCAAGGCCCGCGGCCGCTGCCAGCACCAAGAGCCCCTTCTTCACCGCCCCGCACCCTTCGTCACGGGGTTGCCTCCTTTGCCAGCGCGCGACGCCGTACGGACCAGGTACCCGTCATTACCAGGTGCCCGCCATCAGCAGGTGTTCCCATCACCAGGTGCTCGTTATCACCAGGCGCTCGTTATCACCAGGTGCTCGTTATGACCGGGTGTCCGCCATCACTGTGCATCGCCGCGTCCTCCACGCCTATGCCCGCGCCGTTGTCCGTTATGACCGCCCGGCTCCAGCAAAAAAGGAAGCCCCCGCGAAAACCGCGGGGGCTTGCGCGCCTGAATGAAACGGGTCGGCCTTATGGTCTTGCTGGGCCGGCGCTGCCCGGTCGTACAAGCGGCCGGGGCCTCACGAACGATGGTCAGCGTCACGCCGGCCCCCCTTCACCCTCGGCCTCCAGGAACCGCTCCGCGTCAATGGCGGCCATGCAGCCGCTGCCGGCCGCCGTGATGGCCTGCCGGTACACCGGGTCCTGGACGTCGCCGCACGCGAACACCCCGGGCACGCTGGTCTTGGTGCCGTCCCGGGTGACGATGTAGCCGGCCGCGTCCAGCTCCAGCTGCCCCTCCAGGAACGCGGTGTTGGGCTGGTGCCCGATGGCCACAAAGACGCCGTCGCAGGGGAACTCCCGGGTTTCACCGGTCTTGGTGTCCCTGAGGATGACGCTTCTGACCATGCCGTTGTCGCCCGCATTGATGCGCTCGACGACGCTGTTCCACACGAATTCGATCTTAGGGTTGGCCATGGCCCGCTGCTGCATAATCTTGGAGGCCCGCAGCTCGTCGCGGCGGTGCACGACGCTGACCTTGCTCGCGAACTTGGTCAGGAACAGCGCCTCCTCCATGGCCGAGTCGCCGCCGCCCACCACGATGACGTGCTTCTCCTTAAAGAAGAACCCGTCGCACGTCGCGCACGCCGACACCCCGCGGCCGACCAGCTCCTTCTCGCCGGGCACGCCCAGCCATTTGGCCGAGGCGCCGGTGGCGATGATCAAGGTCCGGGCCTGGTACGTCTCCCCGTCGGCCTCCACCGTAAACGGCCGGCGGCTCAAATCCACCCGCTTGACCTCCGCCGCCTTGTAGCGGGCGCCGAAGCGCTGGGCCTGCTCCTTCATCTTGTCCATGAGGTCTGGGCCCATGATCCCTTCGGGAAACCCGGGGAAGTTCTCCACCAGCGTCGTCTGGGTGAGCTGGCCCCCGGGCTCGTAGCCTTCAAAGACCAAGGGCTCCAGGTTGGCCCGCGCGGCGTACAGCGCGGCCGTGTGCCCGGCGGGGCCTGAGCCGATGATGATGACCTTCTCCATCTGCGTCCTCCTCTGGGCGCCGCGCCTAACCGGCCGCCTGGAAAACCCGGCCGTTGCCGGACGCCCGCTCGTAGGCGGGGGCCACGAACGCCGCCTTCACGCAGCCCGAGCTGCGCTTGGCGGTGACCGTCGCCAGGGCGCGGCGGTAGTCGCGGAAGGGAAAACGGTGCGTGACGAGGGACGAGAGGTCCACGGCGCCCTCGGCAAACAGCTCGATGGCCCGGCGCACAGCCGAAACCGGGCCCTTTTCAGTCTGCACGGAGCCGGCGGCGAACACGCCCTGGATCTGCAGCTCCTTTTGCCACACGAAGCTCCAGTCGATGCCTTTGGGGAGCGCCGCAAGCCCCAGCAGCACCACCTGACCGCCCGGCGCGGCGAAACGCAACGCGTCACTCAAGGCCCGGTCGCTGCCGGCGCACTCGTACACCACGTCCGCCCCGCCCACGAACACCGGCGGGCCGATGACGGGCTTCTTGAGCTTCGCCCCCAAGACCTGGGCCACCGCCCGGTAGACGTCCTTGCCCCGCGGCATCAGCACCTCGTCGGCCCCCAGCCGCCGGGCCATGTCGGCCTGGAACGGATGCCGCACCAGCGCGACGATGCGGCAGTCCGGCGCCATGAGGCGCAGGGCGGCCACCGTGCACAGGCCGATGACGCCGCCGCCGATGATGAGCACCGTCCGCCCGTGGGGCGGGCCCGCCACATCCACCGCATGCAGGGCGCAGCCGAAAGGCTCCGACAAGAGCGCGTTCTCGTCGCTGACGTGGTCCGGCACCGGCACCAGCTGCGACCGATGGGCGACAAACACCTCGCCCCAGCTGCCGCCCGTGTCGCGGCAGGCGCCGATCAAAAGGCCGGGCGCCAGGTTTCCTTCCGCAAAGCGCAGGCAACGGCTGGGGTGCCCGGCGCGGCAGTTGGCGCACGGCTGCCCAAAGCCCCGGACCTCGCACGGCAGAAGCGGGTCCACCACCACCCGCTGCCCGGGCCGGACCTCGGTCACGCGCTCCCCTACCTCGCGCACTATGGCCACGTTCTCGTGGCCGATGACGAAGGGGAAGCTGGAGAACACCGACAGCGACGGGCTGTCCCGCAGGCTGATCAGATTGAGGTCGCTGCCGCAGATGCCGGCCAGGAGCGTTTCCACCTTGACCCAGTCGGGACCCGGCAACGCGGGCTCGGGCACGTCTCCGTACGCGAGGCAGCCGGCGCGGCTAGTAAAGACGGCGGGGTACACGGTCCCCACCGCCTTGGCAAAGACATAGCGCAGCGGGCTGAAACGGAACTGCAGCGCTTCCATGTTATGTCATGGGCACCTGGGGAATGATGCGCCCCTTGATGCGCTCAAAGATGTCCTCGAGACTGCGCCCGGTAATGGTCAGCCCGTGGTTGCGCAGGCCCACCACCGCCCGGGACGGGTCAGGCGCCTGGCGCACCTTTTCCGCGACCGAGTAGGCCAGCTCATAGGTGCCGCACGGGTAGTTGATCTCGGTGGACGGGATGTTGTCCATCCACGCGTGCACGTGCACGATGGCGCCCACCGACGGGTGCTCCCGGTAGATCATCCAGTGCTCGATCGCGTCCACGGAAACGCGGTTCGGTTTCACGTGCGGGGGCACGCTCAGGATCATCGCGCCCCGCTCGGGGTCGTAATCCTTTACCAGGAGGATGTCGCGGCCGATCACCTTGAGGTCCGCCTTGTTGACGCCGCTGCCGCTCATCCAAAACGTCTTCTCGTCCCGGCGCACGCTTAAGTTTCCGTAGCTCAGGCCTCCCAGCGAGTACAGGCGCTGCACGTGCCGCCACTCGTCCTCCGACAAGAGCTCCTGGATCGGGAACGGCGCCGGCAGCAGGTTGAGCTTGTCCAGCTCCTGGCCGGCCCAACGCAGCTGCGCCGTGAGTTCGTCGCCCTCCCATAGCTCCTCGGGCAAATCCGGCTCGAAGATGTTGTTGATGACCAGGCGGCTGGACGCCAGCGGCGCCACCCGCTGGTAGAGGGCCTCGTACAGCTCGTCCTCGGGTAACTCGGCGGAAACAGAGTACGCCCCCTGCTCCAGGGTGACGAAGTTGGGCTCCACCCGGCGCCCGTCGTTGACCACGAACATGAGCAGGTTGCTGAGGCTCCGGATCAGGAGCGGATAGCCCGCGTGCAGGACGCTTGCGGGACGCTCCCGGACCTCCGTCACGCCCAGCACGAACACCGCCTGGCTGCGCCGGCGAAACGAGCGGGGTTTCTCTGCGTCAAAGACGTTGATGACCAGCCCGACGCCTTCGTCGGGGGTTTCCCGGTACTCGTGCCCGCGCGCTTCCAGCCGGCTCCGCAGGCCGTTCAGGAGTCGCCGGGTGCCTTCGCTGGCCGGTTCGCCGACAATGGTGAACGCGAGCGTGGGCGATCCGGCCACGCGGATCTCCGAATTCGGGGCCGCTTCCGCCATCAGTGAATCATCCTCCTGGTGCGGGGCCGTCCGGGCCGCCGCGCGCGCTTGGAGCGGCACGCGGCAAGGCGGCGTCCCGCCGTTCGCGTCCGCTTTTCTGGATCTAGTGTGCACGATTTTCCACAGGTGGCATACGCTTTCCTGCCTCCGCGCCAGGAGGCCCCGGAGCCATGCCGGGACCTCCCACCGCGAGGCTTTCTACGTTATTCTCCGGCGCCGCCGATCGGCTCAAGGCGGCTCCGGCTGCAGTCGTCGGCCGGCTCAAGGCGGCACCGGCCGGAGACGCCGGTGGACCCGCCCACCCGCTCACGCGGGCAGGCGATCACTGCACGGCGATGTGCCAGAGCGTATCGCTGCGCCCGCCCGCTCACGCGGGGAGGCGGCAAGGTCGCCCTCCCGAGGGGGTCAGTACGGCCGCAGCCCGGGGAAGGCGAAGCTCAGCTCGCCGAACAGCCGCACCAGCGTGGGCCCGTACGTGATGAGCACGATCACCACGGTGGCCGTCACCCACGGCGTGAACCGGTCCAGCCAGCTGGGCATGTGGCCGTTCTCCTCCACAGGCTCCGCGAGCGGCACCTGCTCCTCCGACGACTTGGGCGACGCCAGGAGCGTGCCGAACAGGTTGATGAAGAACAGGATGCCGCTTATGGTGAGCATCACGCCGCCGATGGCCGTCAGCGACGCGGGCAGCTCCCACTCGGGCAGGAAGTACGGCGCGGCGCCCAGCTGCGTCCGCCGCGGCGCTCCCAAAATGCCCATCCAGCTCATGCCGCGGGACATGATGAGCATGCCAAAGAACCACAGCCAAGGCTGCCACTTGCCCAGGGCCCGGCTAAACAGCCTCCGGCCCGACAGGTACGGCACCAGCCAGTAGGAAACGCCCATGAAGGTCAGCGCCACGGCGGACCCGACCGTCAGGTGGAAGTGGCCCGGCACGAACATGGTGTTGTGCACGACCAGGTTCAGGTTGTAGGACGCGTTGATCAGGCCGCTGACCCCGCCCAGCGCGAACAGGATCATGGCCAAGAGCTGCGCCGACACCGCCGGGTCGCCCCACGGCAGGCGGGTCACCCAACCCAAGAGCCCCCGGCCGCCCCGGGCCCGGCCGCCGGTTTCCAGCGACGCCAGCACCGTGAACGCCGTCATGGCGCTGGGCATGAACACCGCGAACGTCAGGAAGGCGTGAATGGCCTTGTAGCCTTCGGAGACGCCCGGGTCCAGGTACTGGTGGTGGAAACCGACGGGCAGCGACAGCGGGATGAACAGCAGGAACGCGAGGCGCGCCAGCGGCTCGCTGAAGAGCTTCCCGCCCACCTGCTTGGGCACCATGAAGTACCACGAGATGTACGCCGGTAGCAGCCAGAAGTAAACGATAGGGTGGCCGGTGAACCAGAACAGCGTCCGCATGAGCAGCGGGTCCGTGCCCGGCCACAGGCCCAGCGACCACGGGATCAGGAACCCGACGAACTCAACCGCGATGCCCACCGACGCCAGCGTCCACATGATCAGCGTCGCCAGGGCGCCGAACGCGATGAGGGGCGTCCGCTTGCCCGGGTTCTCCCGCCGCCAGGCGAAAGTGGTGCGCAGGCAGATGACCAGCATCAGCCACGTGCCCACCACGATCAGCGCCAGGCCGACGTAGTACGTCCAGTGGGCTTGCAGCGGCGGGTACGAGGTGAACAACACCGACGCCTGGTTCGTCAACAAAGCGTAGTCGACGAGCAGCAGGCCGGTGGTCATGAGCCAGAAGGTGACCCACCCCAATCCGGCCGTCACCAGCGGGCGCTCAAGGCCCCGGCCCACCACAAACAGGAGAAACCCGCCGATAAAGTACGTGGTGAACACCAGGACGTTGAACACCCCGTGAATGGACAGGCCCTGGTAGTAGTGGCGGATCAGGGGTACGTAGGCGTACAAGTCGATCCCTGCGTGCTCCAGCCCCTGCAGAAACCCAAGCAGCACGCCCACCAGCAGATGGGCGAAACCGACGCCAATGAAGGCCAAGGACAGCTTCCGCTCGGTTTCCGGCGGAACGTACCCCTCGGCGTGCGTGTAGCTTGCCAGGTGCGTCGCTGCCATGTCACAACGCCTCCACAATGACGCGGCCGCTCATGAAGTGGTGGCCGGCGCCGCAGTACTCGTGACAGACAAACAGGTACTCGCCGGGTTCGGTGAACGTGTAGGTCGCCTTGGCCGTCTGGCCCGGGATGATCATCAGGCTGACGGTGGTGTTCTGGATCTTGAAACCGTGGATAATGTCTTCGCTGTGGATGTAAAAGGTGACCGTGGAGCCGACGGGCACGCGGATCTCGCTGGGCGAGAAGTTCCACACCCGGGCCCGCATGTTGACCTCATACCGGCCTGGCGCCAGCTGCCGCACCCAGCCCTCTTGGATGTCGTGGGGGCCTGCGGCAGCGGTGGGCAGCAGCTGGTCGTCCAAGCCCGGCAGCCGGACGCCCAGCACGGCGGAGCTGAATCCGAGGGCGATCATGAAGATCACCAGCAGGACGCCGGCCAACGTGATCCACATCTTTTCGTAGCGATCAATGTGCATGGCCTTACCTCCGCAGCAGCAAAGTGCCTGGCCTTGCCTCCTTCAGCCGTCGGGCCGGGGCTTGCCGCCTCCGGCAGCACCCGCAACCCGGGGCATCCCCTACCGCCGCAGGAGCATGGTCAGGTACATGTAGCCCCACAGGACCGCGATCACCGCGGCGTAGCCCAAGAGGATGGTCCATGTGCCCAGAGGCGTGTCGATGTGCTTGGCGTTCTGCTTCGGCGAGCGGGCCATCGCTACACCCCCTTTCCGTCAGCGCGGGTAACACAGAAACAGGTGCGCGGCTTCGTAGACCAAACGGCTCGCGCCGTCCGCCTGCATCTCCTTGGTCAGCAGGCCGAGGTCCCGGGCGAGACGGGAGGTGCTCAGCCTGCGCACCTCGTAGCGGGCGCGCACGTAGCCGAGGTCGTCCACCAGCACCAACGCCGGCTCATAGGTGACGGGCGGCCACTGTTCGATGGCGGCGGCAGCCGGGAAACCTGAAGACGCCGGGGAAGCCTGGGCCGCCCCGCCCGGAGAACCCTGGGCCGTCCCGACGTAAATGCCGAAGCCGCCGCCCACCACCAGCCGGGTCGTGACCGGGGCGGCCGTGAGCAGCGCCACGTCCAGCCCCTTCGGCAGCGGCAGCCGTTCCGCCAGCGCCGCCATGGCGGCCACGTCGTCGCGCTCGGGGTCCGGCGTGATCCAGGCGACCTGCACCAGGTCCTGCCAGCCCCCTTGGGCCACCAGAGCGTCGATATCTTCCAACAAAGGAATGATGGCCGCCGCGGCCGGCTCATCCCACGCCGCTGCGACGACGAACACGTTGATGGGGCGGGCGCGATCGGGGAAGGCGTACATCGCGCCGCGATGGTCGGTCATGTTGAAGGCAGGCACTTCCTGGCCGCGGGGCAAGACCTGCACCGGCCGCCCCAGGGCGAAGTAGAGGACGCCGCCCACGAGAGCCAAGACGACAACCCCCGCCACGGCCAGCCGGATCTTCTGCTGCGCGTCTATACCGGCTTTTCGGGCAAGAAAGGCTTTTTCTTGTATACTGGCTTCTCTGGCCATTGCCGCGTCACCCTACCCGAGACGATCCGGCAATTTCCGAAGGTGCATAGTCAATTTCTGACTATTGCAACCATAGGTCCGGGGCGAAAAGGCCCCGCGGCGTGCTCAGCCGCGGGGCTCGCCCTGGCTCACCGGCACCGTCAAGTCCACGTGACTGCCGTCGGCGGCCCAAAGCCGAACGGCGATGGTCTGGCCTTCTTCCAGATCCTGCTTCAAGCCGATCAGCATCACGTGCAGTCCGCCCGGCCGCAACTGCACCGTCTCACCGGCCGGCACGACCAGCGCGTGCACGTGATGCATGTGCATCTCCTGCGTCAGCCGGCCCTGGACCATCTGAACCTCCATGACCGTCTCATGGATCTCGGCCAGCTGCGCCGCGTCGGTTTCCACACGGACGATCTCCACGTCTGCGGGCCCCGGGTTGGCGACGCTGAAGTAAACGGCGCTAGTCTCGCCCGCCCGCGCGGGCCGCACCCACGCCCCGGTGATGGTCACCTGCTCCAGCGAGGTGCCGGTTTCCGCGGGGCTTGTCCCGTGCCCAGCGTGGTCCCCAACGTTGGTCTCGGCGGCCCTCGCAGGACCCAGCAGCGACCCCGCGTTCAGCGCCGGCGCCACGCCCGCCGCGAGCAGTGCGGCAGCCACGAGCAGGATTGAAGCTTTGCGCAAGAACGCCGTCATGTCTGTGTCACTCCCTCCCCGTCCTACCGGAGTCCCCTCAGAGGATCTGCCGCAAGTCGCTCACGATGTCCGTCGGTTCCACGCCGAAGGGATACGCCACCAGCAAGCGGCCTTGCGGGTCGATCAGGAAGCTGAGCGCCGTGTGATTGACCCAGTAGCCGACGGGCGAGTTTTCGTTCTCGACCTTCTCGACGTAAATCCCATAGGCGTCCAGAACCGGCTGCAGGTCCTCCGGGCTGGCCCACAGGCCATAGAACGACGGATCGAACCGGTTGATGTAGTCCCGCAGCCGCTCGGGCGTGTCGTACTCCGGATCCACCGTCACGAAGACGAAGCGGACCCGGTCCGCCAGCGGCCCTAGCTCCTGCTTGATGCGGGTGTAGTAAAGCAACGTCGCCGGACACACGTCCGGGCAGTTGGTATAGCCAAAGAACAGCATCACGGCCCGCCCGCGGGAATCCGCCAACCGGAACGTTCGCCCGTGCTGGTCCATTAGCCCCAGCTCGGGCGCCGGCTGCGGCGGTTGGAGCACGAAGCCGTGAAAGGCCTCCGCAGGCTCGGGCTTGGGCCCAAAGTTCATCCATGCCAGCCAACCCAGCCCCGCGACGACGACCGTCAAGGCGGCCAGAAGCCCCAGCCGCACCTTGGTGGTCCGCTTCACGCAAGCTTCACCTCGTCTCCCCCATACTTGGATTTTCTTCGCTCCCGGAGTTCCACAACAGTTGGCTATGTCCCCCTCGCGATGGGACATTTGTCCGGCCCGCGACAGGACACCCGTCCGAACGACAGGCGCGTATTTCCTCTTGCAGCCGCGAAAAACACGGCGCGCGGCGAGCAACGCCGGACCCGCCCGCCAGCTCGCCCATCAGGGGCCATCAGCGTCTGCGCCGGTCCGCCATCGTGCCGGCCCCGCCACCGTCAGCCGCTGCGCCAAGGGCTGTACAAGCACCAAGGATCCGATCCCAACGGGTCGCCGGTCATGGCGAAAGCCCGCGCCCGCGACCCACCGCACAAAGACCGAAACGGGCAGAGGCCGCACTTGCCCCGCAGGCGGTCTTCGTCCCTCAGCACCGCGAACAGCTGCCCCCGGCGGTAAATCTCCACCAGCGAGCGGGTGCGCACATTGCCCGCCGGCAGCCGCAGGTGCCGCGAGGGATACACGTTCCCCCCGCGGGCCACATACAGCATTCCCCGCCCGTCTCTCAAGCCGAACCGCTGGCCTTCCGCCGTCGTGCGCATGCGGGCCAACGGCACGCCTTGGTCCCGCAGGCGCTGGAACATCAGGCGATGCCACTGGGGCCCGTTCACGGTGACGACGGAAAAGGTCGTGTTTTCCGATACATCCGCCAGCCAACGCATGACCGCGCCGTATTGCCACGCGTTGATGGTGCGCTGACCGGCATCGCCCGGCACAGGGACTGGGAACTCTACGGCCCACTGGGCCGCGCCCAACTCCCCGACGAGCCGGGCCACTTCCTCTAGCCTAATCATCGTGGTTTCCGTAACGAGCGTCAAGATGCGCAGCGCAAGGCCGGCCTCCCGCACCCAGCCCGCGGCGGCCACGACGCGCTCGAAACTCCCGGGCGTGCCCCGCACGCCGTCATGCACGGCCGCGTCGGGACCGTCGAGGCCCAGGGAGATGGTCCTCGCGCCGGCTTCCCGGAGCCGCTCAATAGCGTTGCGCGTAAGGTTCTCCGTCGGGCACAGGTGAACGGTGAACTCCAGGCCCAGCCCGGTCCCGTACGACAGGAGCTCAAACAGGTCGGGCCGCTTGAGCGCGTCCCCGCCGGAAACCAGCACCTGGGGCGGCGGCGTCGAGAAGGCCCGCACTTGCTCGAGCATCCGCCGCACTTCGTCCGTAGTCAGCTCGGCCTCGTGCCGCTTCGGGATTGGATAGGGGCGGCAGTGGCGGCAGGCTAGCGAGCATGCCCGCGTCGCTTCCCACTCCACCACCACCGGCGCCCGGGCGTACCGCTTGCCCGGCAGGGACGGCGGGGACAGGATCCGGCTCGCCGTGGGGCGAATGGCACTCGTATACAACTGCAAAGGAGTGTCGGGAAAGATGGCTTCGCCGTCCGGCATGTCCCTCACCGTCCAACACTTGGGTGGAATGGCTTTCGTCGGCCGCGGCCCGTCCGGTCACCCCATCCACATGGATGCTACCCGTGACGCGGGCGGGTCCGACTCGGCCCCGCGGCCCATGGAGCTGATCCTCGCGGCCTTGGGCGGCTGCAGCGGGATCGACGTCGTGCACATCCTCAGTAAGATGCGCATCCCGGTCGACTCCTTCGAGGTCCGCATCCATGGCACGCGACGGGAGGAACACCCGCGCCGGTTTACCAACATCGAAGTGGAGTACGTCTTTCGCGGCGCGGGGCTCGCCGAGAAGCGCCACCGCCTGGAGGAAGCCGTCCGCCTGTCACAGGAGAAGTACTGCTCGGTGGCTGACATGCTCAAACAGGCGGCGGAGCTCAGCTGGCGCGTCACCATCGAGGAGACCCCGGCGTAAACGGCCCGCGTCTTGCACCGCGGCGCCGCTCCCGCCGCGGGGCTCCGCCACGGTGGCCTCCGGTGGGCGACACGCCCCCTTTCAGCATGGCAATGCTATTGGAGATGAGGAACGGGCGATTGTCTGCCGCCGCCCGGGACATCGGTACATAGGCCGGCGGGACAGTTGTCCCATTTTGGGCGCTGCCTTGGCCGGGCTGGCGCCAGGCGGCTGACGGTTTGCGCAATTGTGTGATAGGATCGCGCCAGGGCCAGACGGGAACTGGTCTGCCCGCTCCAGCCGGCACGGCCGGCCCGCAGGCCTGGAAGGGGGAACTCCGTGGCTGCCACCGGCGGCGCCCACCGGTCCATCGAGATCCTCCAGCGTATCCCCTTCTTCGCGCAGCTGGAACCGGCGGAGCTGGCCGCGCTGGCCGAAGCCGTCGTCGTGGCCCGCTACCGCAAGAACCAGGTGCTGTTCGTCGAGGGCGAGCCCAGCCACTCGCTGTACTTCATCTGCTCCGGCCGGGTGAAGGTGTACCGGGTTTCCCCGGACGGCCGCGAGCAGATCCTGCACCTGCTCGGGGAAGGCGACCCCATCGCCGTCGTGCCTTTCTTTGACGGCGGGCCGTACCCGGCCAACGCTGAAGTGCTCACCGATGCGGAGATCGCCTTCGTGCGCTTTGAGGACTTTGAGCGCATCGCCCGGGCCAACCCGTCCATCCTCCTGCGCATGCTGCGGCTCTTGGCCCAGCGCCTGCGCCGGGCCCAGGAAGAGATCGCCTCACTGGCCATGAAGAGCGTCGCGGCGCGGCTCGCCGCGTGCCTGCTGGACCTGGCCGAGCGCCATGGCGTGCCCGTGGCCGACGGCGTCCAGGTCGATCTCAACCTGAGCCGCCAGGAGCTGGGCAACCTCATCGGCGCTTCCCGGGAAACCACGACCCGCCTCCTGCAGCAGTTCCAGCGGGAAAAGGCCATCCGGCTCAACGGCTCCCGGGTCACCATCCTCGATGCGGACGCGCTGCGGGCCTTGGGCGAGCAGTAGCGCACGCGGAGGAGACAAGCGGTATCACACAGGCAGAGACAAGTAGCAACGCATGGGCGGCTAACACGCGGGAAGAAACGGGCAACAACGCACGGCAGCGACGAGCAGCAACGCAGGCAAGCACGAGCAGTAACGTACGGAAAGAAACGAGCGGTGGCGCAGGGGAAGAAAAGGGAGCGCGACACCAGGGCGTGGCGCCTGTCCAAAGGCGCCGGCGCCTCCCGATGCCGCGCCCGGTTTCCGTTGACGATCTGGAGGACTCTCCGCCGCGAACCGTGGCGGACCGGCTCGCGGCCCGCGTTCTGCGGCCAGCCCGCTTCCGGCTTCCGCCGGACAACCGGCTAGCGGTCCTTGCTGACCATCTCGATGATGAGTCGAGCGAGTTCCTGCTGCTGACGCTCGTCGGCCACTTCCCAGAGCTCCTTGAGGAGGCGCTGCTCCGGGTTCTGCGGGTCGACGTTCTGGGCCAAAAAATCACCAATGGCCTCGGCCTTCTGGGCGATCTCCTTGTCGCTCATGCCCACGCTGCGGCCGACGTCAATCGCCTGCGCCAGCGTCTGCCGCCACTCGGACCAGTCCTGCATCTGCATGTCCACTGTCTGCACCCCTTTGCCGCTCCAGAATGTGCGCGCCATTAATGTCCCCGGCCGGTCGGCTCCCTATGTGTGACATAGATCACACCCGGTTGGTACAGTGGTCACTTCGCGCCGCCGCCAACCTGGCGTACGCTTTCATCAGCGGCGAGCGCCGCGTGGGGGAAGCCGACGGCCGCGGCAGGCTGCGCGGCCGTGGGGAAGATCATTCACGTGGACGGGAGGAGGCTGGAAACATGGCCAGTTCCGATGAGATGGTGGTGCAGCTCGACGTGCGGGACATCCCGCCGCGGGAGCGCCATCCCCGCATCTTCCAGGTGCTGGACGCGCTGCCCGGGGGCGGCAGCCTCGAGCTGACCAACGATCACGACCCGAAACCGCTCTACTACCAGATCCAGGCCGAGCGGCCGGGCAAGTTCCACTGGGACTACCTGACCGAGGGGCCGGAAGTATGGCGCGTGCGGATCACCCGCATTCCGACCCGCTAAGCACGGAAACCGGGGCAGGCGGACCGGCGCAGACCGGCCGGGGGGCCAATGCCAACGGGAGGGCGGGCGTCAGGGAGCGCCCGCGGCGGGCGGCGCTGTTCATCCCGCGGGAGCACGGCTCCTGGGGGTTGCTATTGACGGTGCTCATCCTGCCGCCCGCCGCCCTGGGCACAGGCGGCGCGGCGTGGTGGTTCGCCGCGGCGGCCCTCATCTTGTTCTTCAGCCGCCGCCCGTGGGAGATCGTGCTCCAGACGCGGCCCGACGCGGACCGCGACGCCCTGACGGCCGCGCTGGCGCTGACGGCGACCGGGATGATCTTGGGCGCCGTCGGGCTATGGGCGGCGGACGCGCCGGCGACCGTGTTCCTGGCCGCCCTGGCGGCGATTCTCGTGGGCTTCAGCGCCTACAGCGAAAGCCTGCCCGGGCGCCGCGGCGCGGTCGCCGGCCGCCTCGCGGGCGTGGCCGGCATGGTCAGCCTGCTCCTTCTGCAGGTGCGGGCCGCCTTCGGCACCATCCCGCCGGCGGGGTGGGCGCTGGCCGCCCTGTGCCTCGCGTTCTTCCTCACCAGCACCCTGCGCGTGCGCTCCCTGGTGCGGGCCCGGAAAGTGCGGGGCTTCCGCCGGGTGTCGGTGGCCCTGCACGGCGCCATCTTACTGGGCGCG
Source organism: Limnochordales bacterium (assembly GCA_036562195.1). Taxonomy (GTDB): domain Bacteria; phylum Bacillota; class Limnochordia; order Limnochordales; family ZCTH02-B6; genus ZCTH02-B6. Next base: position 29 of record DATCKT010000033.1, on the reverse strand, counting down.
GCAGCTGCCGCCGGAGCGGCTTGGGTGCC
>DATCKT010000236.1:0-7505 GCA_036562195.1 Limnochordales bacterium | reverse complement strand
GTGCTGTGTCCGCAGTTGCGGCAGTAGCCGCAGCCTTCCGCCTTGATGAAGGAGAAGGTGCCGCAGGCGGGGCACAGGTCGGCGCTGGTAGACGCCGGGGCGCCATTGTCGCCCGGGTTGCCGTGCGGGCCGTGGGCAGCGGCGCTCCCGGGGGTCCAGCGTTGTGAAGCTGTGGCCGACGTCTCATGGCCGGCCGCGTGCTCGTGCTCCGCATCGGCCGGGGGCCCGTAGCCGTACCGCCGGTGCAGGTAACGCTCGAGGGCCTTCGCCAACGCGTCGGGCAGGGACAAGACCTTGTTGGGCCCGAAGCCGAAGGGCTGGGCGCCGCCGATGCCCCGCAGCTGCTCCACGACCAGCGCCAGCTTCTTGGTGTTGGGCACCGGGCTCGGCGTGCGCAGGTACAAGGAGATTAAGCGGCCGATGGCCTCGGAGTCCGCGGTGACGTCCATGCCGCCCTTGCCCAGGACGATGATGGCCTCGAAGGGCTCCCCGTCCTTCTCGTTGATGGTGATGCGGGCGGTGCCCACCATCGTCTTTTGGCGGAAGGTGTAGCCCGCCACCTCTTCGGGCACTTCGCCGATGGTCGGCGACGCATCCCGCATGGCCGCCATGGTGCCGTTGCCGTTGACCGGCACAGGGGGCGCGGCCGATACCGCTGCCGGCGCGGCGGCCGGCGCAGCAGCCGGCGCAGGCGCGGCCGCGCCCTGTTTGGGCGCCGGCGTTTCCTCCTTGCGGGAGAGCACCTGCTCGTCCCTGGACTTGTCGCGGTAAATGGTCACACCTTTGCACCCCAGTTTGCGAGCGAGCGCATACAGCTCCTCCACTTGCTCAACCGTCCAGTCGGCGGGGCAGTTGGTCGTCTTGCTGATGCTGGAGTCGACCCAGCGCTGGATGGCCGCCTGCACCCGCACGTGCTCTTCTGGCGTGAGCTCCAAGGCGGTCACGAAGTAGTCGGGCAAGTTCTCCAGCTTGGGTTCGACCTCCGGATGGGCGTCGAACCACTCCTGCACGATGGCTTCGTTGACTTCTTTCTTGCCCAACCGCCCCGTGCGCCAGTAGGACCACTGATAGTAGGGCTCGATGCCCGTGGACGTGCCCACCATGGTGCCGGTGGTGCCCGTGGGCGCCTGCGTCAAGAGGGTCGCGTTGCGGATGCCCTTTTGCCGCACCGCTTCCCGCACTTCCTCGGGCATGCCCTGCATGAAGCCGGACTGCAGGAACTTCTCCGCGTCGAACATGGGGAACGGGCCCTTCTCCGCCGCCAGCTCCACGGAGCTCAAGTACGCCTCCGTGGCGATGGTGCGGTACACCTGGTCGATGATTTCCAGCGACTTGGGCGACCCATAGCGCACGCCCAGCTTGATGAGCATCTCCGCCAGGCCCATGGTGCCCATCCCGATGCGGCGCTCGGCCTTCTGCACCCGTTCGTTTTCCTTGAAGAAGTACGGCGTCAGGTCGATGATGTTGTCCAGGAAACGCACGCCCAGGCGGGCCGCCCGCTTGAGGTCGTCCCAGAGGATCTCGCCGTTCTCCACGAAGCGGCTCAGGTTGAGGTGGCCCAGGTTGCATACGCCCCAGGCCGGCAGGAACTGCTCGCCGCAGTTGTGCACGACGAGGCCGTTGGCCACAAAGGAGTGGGTGCCCGGCTGCGTCAAGTCGTAGACCATTTCCTCGCCGTCGGGCACCAGTTCCACAAAGGTGGCCACGAATCGCTCCGAGTAGGGCCCGCGTTCGTACGATTCAACAACAGAGCGCAGAAGAGCGTTCTTTGCTTCCTGTAAGAAGCCGATGTCCTCGGCGAAGCGGACCAAACTGGTACGGGTGATGACCAGTTGGTGCTCACCCGTGGTTTCATACGGCTTCAGACCGCCGTGACCGTCGGGCAGCAAACGTTGGCTCGGTTCGCGGCGGTCAGCGTAGATGCGGCTGTAAATGCCGAAGTTAAGCAACAGCCGCTGGACGTCTTGAAGCAGCTCGTAGCTGCGGGACGTCAGCCGCACGGAGAAGCTCCGCTTCGCGTGGTCGGCTTCCACATGACCGTCGGCACTGAACAACGCCTGGAGGAAAGCGCGCTGCATCTCCTCGGTGCCGCGGAACACAACATTCGGCACCATATGGCGCTTCTCGGTCAGGCCGTACTGCTCGCACAGTTCCCGCAAGCGCTCGGACTGGATCCGCGTTTCGCAGCGATCCTCGATGTCTACCGTGCCCAGGGTATACTCCCGCTTCTTCTCAGCGGGTCGGACAACGGCCCTCACGGCAGCTGCCAGCGCCGGGGCCAACTCGCGATCCTCGCCCCAGAAGGAGAGAACCGCGCGCTTGGACGTGATTGTTCCATCTCCGATCAACCAGCCAAGCGTCAGCCCAAGCTCCCGGGAACCTTCGGTGCCGAACGCGCCCGGACGGTTGACCACGTAGATCTCGTCGCCCGGTTGCAGGTCTCGTGCGGCCACCCAGCCGCGGGTGGTCATGACCCGGTGGTCCGCCGTGAGCCGCACCGAGAAGCCTTCCCGCGTCTTGAGCTTGTAGACGGGCTTGATTCCCGTCGCGAACACGGGCGACGCCGGCAAGAAAGCCTCGTCGCTCAAGCGGCCGTCCACCAGCACCCGCTGGGGCTTGCCGGCGAAATACAGGTCCTCGGCCCGCTCAAGCCCGCGCTCGGTGTAGATGAGCGTGTCGCCCGTGACGCACGGGTTGGTCGCGATCAGATCGTGGAAATACCACGTATTGGACATGCGGTTGGAATAGTCCATGCGCACGATGCCCGGCTCGGCCGAAGCCCACGCGGACTCCACGATCATGCGCCACAGTTCGCGAGCGCGCACGGTCTGGTACACCTTGACGGGATAGCCCTTCTCTTGCCACCGGCGCAGGTTGCCGTCCCACTCGCGGTCGTAGATCTCCTTGCCGACCGCCTCGTAGTCGGGGAACACCAGCTGCCAGTCTTCGTCGTTGTCCAGCGCCCGCTCAAACTCGTCGGTCAGCCCGACGGAGACGTTCGCGTTGGTGATGACGCCGAAGTCCCGCTTGGCGTTGATGAACTCGATCACGTCCGGGTGCCAGACGTTCAGGATCAACATCAGCGCGCCGCGCCGGGAGCCGCCCTGCTCCACCAAGCCCGTCGCCGTGGAAAACAGCTGGCCCCAGCTGACCGAGCCCGAGCTCTTGCCGTTGACGCCCTGCACATAGGCCAGGCGCGGCCGCAAGGTCGACAAGTTGATGCCGACGCCGCCGCCGCGAGCCATGATCTCCACCATGTTGCGCAAGGTGTCCATGATGGCCCGGCGGCTGTCGTTGCCGTAGGCGGGGTCATCGGGCCGGATAGGGATCACGTAGCAGTTGTAGGCCGTCAACTGCTGGCCGGTGCCCAGCATCGCGTTGATCCGCCCGCCCGGCACGAAGCGAAAGTCCTGCAGCAGCCAACGGAACTCCTTTTCCAGCTCCTTGCGCCGGTGTTTGGGCTCCGCCTCCACGATGGCGCGGGCCATGCGGTCCCACATGTCCTCCGGGCGCGTTTCCAGCGGCCGGTCGATGCGGGCGCGCTTCTGGGTAAACAGCTCGCCCGAACGCAACCGCACCGTGATGTTGTCGCCGTCCACCGCTTCGACGACGCCCACTTCCTTTTGGGGGTACTTGGGGTGCTCCCGGGTCATCACGACCACCGTGTCGCCGACCGTGATGTCGGCCCGCGAGCCCTTCTGCGCGTAGCGGTCAAGGAAGATGAGTTCCTGTAGGTCACTCCAGCGGTAGCGCCGCTGGCCGGTATCTCGCGTCGAAACCGTCCGGCTGGTTTCCTGGGCCATGCCCGAGCCTCCTTGCCATGGTGGTGGTCGCCTCCACCTGTGGGTCAAGGCGCGACCGGACCACTATATATTGTGGCTTGCCAATTATAACGCACAAAATGTAGGAGGTCGAGAGGGAAAAAGGGGGTGAAAGGAGGGATGTCCGGGTCCGAACAGCCGGACATCCCATTTCGCTCGCGCTCGGACGGGCTTTTTCTGCAGAGTTTGCTTCTAGCTGGGCTCTTGTCGAGCCTTGGAGGATTCCCTGGGGCGGAACGTGTAGCAGCAGGTTTCCTTGGAAACCCGCGCCGGCGTGTGGCCGAGCTGGGCGGCCTGGCCGGCCTGGCCGATCTCGCCGATTTCTTGGTCGTCCTTGCGCATGCGGGCCACGGCCTCGTCGGCGATGACCAAGATGGTCTCGGCGACGCATCGATTGCCTTCCGCCCAATAGGCGCAATTGTTAACCGTGCAGAGGACCTCGGGCACCGGGTTCACCTCCTGTCGGGCGCACCGCTTCTTGCCGATTAAGACGCGGACCGCCGGGCAGCCGTCTCGCGTGGAAGCGTGGATTAGCTTGCCCGCCCGAGCCCGGGGCGATACGGCAGGGAATGCCGGGGCGTTAGGGAATACGCGGTGACAGGCACGAGCCGGTGCGTCCGCACGAGGCCGGCGGGCGAAGCCGCACACAGTTGGGAGGAAGCTCAAGACGTATGCCTGGGAACGAAGGAGCTGTCGGGCCGGCCTATCCGGCCATGGATTTCCGCCCCGTCGCCGACAAGATCGTGGGCACGTGCTTACGCATCCGCCCCCGCGAGGTGGTCCAGATCGGCGGCGGCGTGCACAACTTTGCGTTTGTCGCCGCGCTGGCCGCGGCCGTGCGGCGAGCGGGCGGTTTCGCCGAGCTCAACGTGACGTCCGATGAGCTGCAGGTGGAAACGCTGACGACGGTGCCCCTTGAGTACCTGCAGATGGTGCCGCGCCACCGGCTGAAGTGGCTTGAGGACGTGGACGCCATGATCGTCACCGATACGGTGGCCGACCCGCGGCGGGCGGCGGCGGTGCCCGAGGAGCGGCTCCGGGCGGCCCAAGTGGCGGCGGAAGCCGTGCAGCGCCACATCATGGAGCGGGGGGTGCGCTGGCTGTACGTGCCGTTCCCGACCCCGGCGGCGCGGGCGGGGCTGCCCATCACGTTCCACAACTTGTGGGACATGTTCTGGCGGGCCGTGGATGTGGACTACCACCAGCTGCAGCAGGAAGCCGCGGCGCTGGCGGCGCTGCTGGAGGGCGCAGGCGAGCTCCGGCTGCTGTCCGACAACGGCACCGACCTGCGCCTCGAGCTGGGCGACCGGCCGGTGCTGGTCGACGACGGCGTCATGTCCGAGGCCGACCTGGCGCAAGGGGATACGGCCATCAACCTGCCGGCGGGTGAAGTCTTCGTGGCGCCGGTGGAGAGCTCCGTCAACGGCCGGCTGGTGGTCGACTTCGCTTTTCGCAGCGGCCAGGTCATGCGGGGGCTCCAGCTTGCCGTCGAGCGGGGACGCGTCAGCCTGGAAGGGTCGCCGCAAGGCGGGTGTGCGTTCCGGGAGATGCTCCTTATGGGCCACGGCGATGCCGACGTCATCGGCGAGCTGGGCATCGGGCTCAACCCGGGCGTGGACCGCTTCTGCGGCTACGGGCCCACCGACGAGAAGCGCCGCGGCACGGTGCACCTGGGGCTGGGCGACAACCGCTACTTCGGCGGCGCCAACGCGGCGGACCTCCATTGGGACTTGTTCGTCGAGCGCCCGACGCTGCTGGTGGACGGCCGGGTCGTCATCGAGGCCGGGCAGCTGCGCCTGTAACGGACGCGCAAAGGACCGCGGCAAGCCGCCGCGGTCCTTTGACATCCTTCAGCCGTGAGAGCGCACTGTCCGGGCGCCCTAGGCGCCCGGCGTCCGATCGGTGTCGGCGTCAGCGCTCCGCGTCAGTTCTCGACGATCAGCCGGCCCGTCATGCCCAGAGCTTCATGCCCGGCTTCGACGCAGACGGTGGTGAAGGTCCCGGCGCGGTCGACCGTGAACTCGTAGGTCGCCGTCTGGCCAGGCTGCACCCGGGGCGAGGCCAGGTTGAGCTCCCGCGCCGTCCAGTCGTGCGCCACGGTGCCGGTGTTCTGCAGGACCAGCCGGACCCGCTCGCCGCGCTTGACGGTGATCTCCGCGGGCTCAAACTTGAAGTCGCTGAGCGTGACGCGGATCTCGCGCACCGTTGACGAAGTGGTCGCGGTGCTGCTGCTCGTGGACTGAGGAGCCTGCGACGTCGACTGGCTGCCTCGGCCGCCACCGCACGCGGTCAGAAGCAGCACGAGCACGAGCAAAGCTGCAATCGCTCCCCACGTGCGCCGCTTCGGCATGGCAAAATACCCCTTTCGTCCGGAAAGTTGTTCCGATCCGTCACAAAGTCTATAGGCTGCCAAAGGGCGGGTCAAGGGACATCTGTCCCCTTTGGCCATGCGCCTTTGGCCGGAGGACCGTCGAAACGGCCGGACGTGCTCGGCGGCCGGGGGTTCCGGGCGCCGAGCCGTAGCAGGCAGCAGCGCCTGCTCGGCGACAGCGAGCGCCCAGCGGCGGTGAGCGTCGGCCTGCTGAGCTGCAAGCGGTGCCAGACGGTGGGGAGCCGGGGGCGAGCCGTGCCTGAAGATTGACAAAAAGAACCGCCTGCATTAAGGTGATATTGCCCCGGGCCCTGGGCTGCACGTCGGCTCCCGGGGCCTTGCGCCGGTGCGGACGGCCCGTGGCGTCCGCCGTTTGCCGGGTTCACCGTTGCCCGGATCCCTTGGTTTGTACGGTCTGCCGCTTGTGGAGGGGAAGCCCGTGTCACCGCCAGCGACCCAGCCCGGATCCCGGCCGCGAGTGTACGTCACCCGCCGCATTCCCGGCGAAGCCCTCCGCCTGCTGGAAACCCACTGCGACTGCCGCATCTTTGACCACGAGGAAACGCCCGTGCCCCGGGACGTCCTCCTGCGGGAACTGGCGGACGCGGAGGGCGCCCTTGTGCTGATCACCGAGCGCGTCGATGACGAACTGCTGTCCGCCGCGCCCCGCTTGCGGGTCGTGGCCAACATGGCCGTGGGCTACGACAACATCGACGTGGCCGCGTGCACCCGGCGAGGGGTGCTGGTGACCAACACGCCTGGGGTGCTCACCGAGACGACGGCCGACCTGGCGTGGGCGCTCTTGATGGCCACGGCCCGCCGCCTGGTGGAGGCCCAGAAGGTCATCGAACGGGGCGAATGGCGCACGTGGTCGCCCATGTTCCTGACCGGCCAGGACGTGTACGGCCGCACCTTGGGGATCATCGGGGCCGGGCGCATCGGCGGGGCGGTGGCCCGGCGCGCCCGTGGCTTTGACATGACCATCCTTTACCACAACCGCCACCGCCGGCCGGACCTGGAAGCCGAAACCGGGGCCCGCTACGCCGGTTTCCATGAGCTCCTGGAGCAGTCGGACTTCGTGGTCATTCTGGTGCCCCTGACACCGGAAACACGCCACCTGATCAACGAAGACGCGTTGCGGCGCATGAAGCCCAACGCGATCCTGATCAACGTTTCCCGGGGGCCCGTGGTGGATGAAAAGGCCTTGTACAAGGCGCTGACCGAGGGCTGGATCTGGGCCGCCGGCCTGGATGTGTGGGACAAGGAGCCCATCGGCCCCGACCATCCGCTCTTGGCGCTGCCTAACGTAGTGG
>DATCKT010000023.1:0-15466 GCA_036562195.1 Limnochordales bacterium | reverse complement strand
CCCTTGTGGCCGGCTACCTGGGTGGCGGTAGGCACCTTCGACGGCGTCCACGTCGGCCACCAGCGCATCCTGCGGCAGGCCGTGGCGGAGGCGGGCGGCGCGACCCCCATCGCCCTCACGTTCCATCCCCACCCGCAGGCGGTGGTCGGCGGCGGGGCGCCGCCGGCCTTGACCACCTTGGCCGACCGTTTCGCCTGCATGGAAGCCCTGGGCGTACGGTGCACCGTGTGCCTGCGCTTTGACCGGGTCTTGGCTCAGCTGCCGGCCGAGGAGTTCGTGGAGACCGTGCTCGTCCAGGGGTTGGCCGCCCGCGGCGTGGTGGTGGGCTACAACTTTCGCTTCGGTCACCGGGCCCAAGGGTCGCCCGAGCTGCTGGAGCAGTTGGGGCAGCGGCATGGATTTGCCGTGCGGGTTGTAGCGCCGGTGCAGGTGGACGGCGAGGTGGTCTCCAGCAGCCTGGTGCGCCGCCGGCTGCTCGCGGGGCAGGTGGAGGAGGCGGCGCGCCTGTTGGGGCGGCCTTTTCGGCTGCCGGGCCGAGTCGTGCGGGGCGACGGCCGCGGCCGGCAGCTCGGCTTTCCCACGGCCAACGTGGCGCCCGACCTGGAGCTCTTGGTGCCCGGAGAAGGCGTCTACCGGGCCCGGCTCAAGCCCCAGGACGGGCCCGCCCTGCCCGCCGTGGCCGTGATCAGCAGCCGGCCGACGTTCGCGGGCGGCGCGCTGGCGCTGGAAGTGCACGTGCTGGACTTCAACGGCGATCTGTACGGCCAACGGGTGGACGTGGAGTTCTTAGACCGGCTGCGGGGCATCGTACGCTTCGGCTCCGCGGCGGAGCTGCGCCGGCAGATCGAGGCGGACGTGGCCTTGGCCCGGCGACGCTTCGCAGCCGGGCCCGCGGCGGGCGAGCCCACCGCGCCGCCGTGCGGGTCGTCGCCGGTTTCCGCGGGGTAGGCGGTGGAAGGCCAGCGGCAAGGCTGGTTTTACAAGGCTGGTGCAGTGTGGTATAACTAAGCAGGGAAACCCGGCACTAGGCAGGCCGAGTCCTCCGGCGGCCCGCTTGGTTCCGGGGGCTACATCAAAGACGGAGGTGCGGACCATGTTGTCCAAGGAGGCCAAGCAGCGCATCATCGCCGATTTTCAGCAGCATGAGGGGGACACCGGCTCGCCCGAGGTCCAGATCGCGATCCTGACGGCGCGCATCAACGAGCTCAGCGAGCACTTGCGCGTGCACAAGAAGGACCACCACTCCCGCCGCGGCCTGTACAAGATGATCGGCCAGCGGCGCGGCCTGCTCAACTACTTGCAGCGCAAGGACATCGAGAGGTACCGGGCGCTCGTGGAGAAGCTGGGCCTGCGCCGGTAAAAGAGCGGTTTCGACCGCTCTTGTTTGCAGTTTGCGTGCATGCGCATGCACGATTGCGGGAGGTTGCGCGAATTGATGGCACGGACGTTTCAAACGGAAGTGGGCGGCCGTCCCCTGATCCTCGAGACGGGGAAAGTGGCCAAGCAAGCCAATGGCGCCGTCCTCGTCCGTTACGGGGACACGGTGGTCCTGGTGACGGCCGTCATGTCCAAAGAACCGCGGCAGGGCATCGACTTTTTCCCGCTGCTGGTCGATTATGAGGAGCGCATGTACGCAATCGGGAAGATCCCCCGGGTGTGGCTGCGCCGGGAAGGACGGCCCAGCGAGGCTGCGACGCTGGCGGCGCGCATGATCGACCGGCCCATCCGCCCGCTGTTTCCGGAAGGTTTCCGCAACGATGTACAGGTGGTGGCCACGGTCCTGTCTGTGGAGCACGACAACTCGCCGGAGATCGCGGCCATGATCGGCGCCTCGGCGGCGCTGCACATCTCGGACATCCCCTTCCTCGGCCCCATCGGCGGGGTGAAGGTGGGACGGGTGGACGGGCAGTTCGTCATCAACCCCACCTCGGAGCAGAGCGACAGGAGCGAGCTGGATCTGACCGTGGCGGGCACCCGCGACGCCATCATGATGGTGGAGGCCGGCGCCAAGGAGCTGCCGGAGGAGGTCATGCTGGAAGCCATCATGTTTGGCCACGAGGAGATCAAGCGCATCTGCGCGTTCCTCGAGGAAGTGCGGGCGGAAGTGGGCAAGCCCAAGGTGGAAGTGCCCCTGTATGAGCCCGATCCGGCCGTGCGCGACTGGGTGCGGGAGCGCGCGACGGAGCCACTGCGGACGGCTGTCCGCAGCGCCGACAAGCAAGGCCGTGAGCAGGCGGTCGCGGATCTCAAGGCGCGGATCCTGGAGCAGTTCCAGCAGGAGTGGGGCGAGGAGGCCTTCGCCAATCACGCCAAAGACGTGGAAACCGTCTTTGACAAGCTCCTGAAGGAACAGGTCCGCCACATGATCGTGGTGGAAGGCGAGCGGCCCGACGGGCGCAAGCTGGACGAGATCCGGCCCATTTGGTGCGAGGTGGGCATCCTGCCCCGCACCCACGGCTCGGCCATCTTCACCCGCGGCCAGACGCAGGTGCTGAGCGTCTGTACCCTCGGCCTCAAGGGCGACGAGCAGATGCTGGACGACCTGCGGGACGAGAGCCGCAAGCGCTACATCCACCATTACAACTTCCCCGGCTACAGCACCGGCGAGGTGCGGCCCATGCGGGCGCCGGGGCGGCGCGAGATCGGCCACGGGGCGCTGGCCGAGCGCGCGCTGGTGCCGGTGATCCCGCCGGAAGAGGAGTTCCCGTACACCATCCGCGTCGTGTCCGAGACGCTGGAGTCCAACGGGTCCACCTCGCAGGCCAGTGTCTGCGGCAGCACTCTGGCGCTCATGGACGCAGGCGTTCCGATCCGCAAGCCCGTGGCGGGGGTGGCCATGGGGCTGGTCAAGCATGAGGACGGGTTCGCCGTCCTCACCGACATCCAGGGCATCGAGGACGCCCTGGGGGACATGGACTTCAAGGTCGCCGGCACCCGGGACGGCGTGACGGCGCTGCAGATGGACATCAAGATCACGGGCGTGACCCGGGCCATCCTTGAGAAGGCGCTGGCCCAGGCCAGGGAAGGCCGGCTGTTCATCCTGGAGCGGATGCTGGAAGTGCTGCCCGAGCCGCGGCCGGAACTGTCGCCGTACGCGCCGCGCATCACCACCATGGAAATCCCGGTGGACAAGATCCGCGACGTCATCGGCCCAGGCGGCAAGATGATCAACAAGATCATCGAGCAGACGGGCGTCGAGATCGACATCGAGGACGACGGCCGCGTCTTCATCGCCAGCCCCGACCAGCAAGCGTGCGAAAAGGCCAAGCAGATGATCGAAACCCTGGTCAAGGACGTGGAGGTCGGCGCGACGTACCTGGGCACCGTCACGCGCATCATGAACTTCGGCGCCTTCGTGGAGATCCTGCCGGGCAAGGAAGGGCTCATCCACATTTCCGAGCTGGCCCCGTACCGGGTCTCCAAGGTGGAAGACGTGGTCAACATCGGCGACGAGGTGCTGGTGCGGGTCACCGAAATCGACAAGTTGGGCCGCATCAACCTGTCCCGCAAGGACGCCTTGTCGCCGGAGGCCTTGGCGGCGGAGAAGGCCATGGCCGAGGCCAAGGGCAACGGGCGCTATGACCAGCGGCAGGGCGGCGACCGGGGCCGGCGTCCGGGCGGGCCGGGCGGACCTGGCGGGCCGGGTGGGCCCGGCGGCCGGCGGGAAGAGCGGCGGGAGGAACGGCGCGGCCCGCGGCCGCGTTAGCCGCCGCACCCGAAACTAGAGAGGGAGCAGGTGGTCCCGGGCGCGGTCACCTGCTTTTTTCGCGATCATCCGCTCTCCCCGTGGCGCCCAGCCGCGGCCGGTGGCCCGGGGCGAGTGGGAGGACGGTGGTGCCGTGGCGAGCCTGCATGTGCGGGAAGGCGTCGTCCGGGCCTTGGAGCGGCTGCGGGCGGGGCTGTGGCGAGCGGAGGTGGAGCTGGACGGCGCTTTGGCGCCCGCCCTGCTGTTTGAGGCCTTGACGCCCCTGCCGGCGGTGGGCGAGCGGGTGGCCCTCAACACCACCGCCGTGGATCTGGGCTTGGGCACGGGCGGTTTCCACTTTGTGCTCCACGTGCCAGGCCGCGAGCGGCGCGTCCGGTCGTCCGTTGATCCGCGCGCGGCGGGCCACATCATGAAGCTGCGCTACACCCCCATGCAGTTGCGGGTGCTGGCGGCCGAGGAGCCCGCCAGCCCGCACCACGCGGCGCTCGCGGCGGCGGAAGACCTGGCCGGCATGCCCGTGGTGGTGGCCGAGCTGCACAGCCAGGTGGCGCCGGCCGCAGCGGCGCTGCGGCTGGCCCTGGGCGAGGACGCCCGCCTCGTGTACGTCATGACCGACGGCGCGGCCTTGCCTTTGGCCTTCAGCCAGCTGGCGGCCGAGCTGCGGGCGGCGGGCTTCTTGGACGGCACCGTTACGGTGGGGCATGCCTTCGGCGGGGACCTAGAGGCCGTGACCGTCTTCTCGGGGCTTTTGGCCGCTCGCTGGGCGCTGCGCGCGGACGCGGCCATCGTCGCCATGGGCCCGGGGGTTGTGGGCACGGGCACCCGCTACGGCACTACCGCCATCGAAACCGGGCAGCATTTGGACGCCGCGGGCATCCTCGGCGGGCGGGCCGTGGCGGCCCTGCGGTTGAGCTTCTCGGACCCGCGGTCGCGGCACCGGGGGGTGAGCCACCATACGCTGACCGCGCTGGGCACCATTGCCCAGCGGCCGTGCTGGGTCGCCTTGCCCCAGTTGGCGCCCGGGGAAGAGAGGCTGGTGGTGGAGCAGCTGTCCGCGGCCGGGATTGCGGCCCGCCACCGGCTGGTGCGGGAGGCGCGCGGCCGCGAGGCCCTGGCGGCCCTGGCGGCCCGGGGGGTGACGGTGCGCTCCATGGGCCGGGAGCCGGAGGAGGATCCGGCGCCGTTCTTGGCGGCCGCGGCGGCGGGTTTTGTGGCGGCCGATCTCTTGCTGCGGGGTTGATCCCTCTGAACGCGGAGGTTTCCCATTCCGAAACGGCAAGCGCGGCGGCGGGCGGGCCCGGCCAGCGGGCGGGCGGCCAGCGGCCGGACTCGCCGCTGCGGCTGTATTTCGCCGATCTCCACGTGCACGTGGGCCGTTCCGGCGACGGCCGGCCGGTGAAGATGGCGGCGTCCGCGGCCATGACCTTGCCCCGGGTGCTGGAGGAGTGCCGGCGCCGCAAAGGCATCGACCTGGTGGCGGTGGTGGACGCGGCTTCGCCGGGCGTGCAGGCCGACATGGAGCGCCTCTTGGCGGCCGGGCGGCTGGAGCCGCAGCCGGGCGGCGGGCTGCGCTACGATGAGGGGCCTGTCCTGATCCCGGCGGTCGAGATCGAGATCGGTCGCGAGGGCCGGGGCCCAGCCCACTATATCCTGTACCTTCCGGACCTCGCGGCGGCCCGGGGCGTCAGCGCCTTTCTCGCGCCCCGGGTCACCAACTTGCAGCTTTCGTCGCAACGGGCGCGCCTGGGTGCCGTCGAGCTGCTCCAGCTGGCCGAAGACCACGGCGGCGTGTTGGTGCCGGCCCACGCCTTCACGCCCCACAAGGGCTTCTACGGGGCGTGCGCCGACCGGCTGCCGGACGTGTTCGGGCCGGCGGCGGAGCGCATTCCCGCCGTGGAGTTGGGGTTGTCGGCCGACACGGCCATGGCCGACCGGGTGCGGGAGCTGGAGAGCAAGACCTTCCTCTCCAGCTCCGACGCCCATTCCCTGCCCCGCATCGCGCGGGAGTATACGGTTCTGGCCCTGGGCAGGCCCACTTTCGAGGAACTGTTGCTGGCCCTGCGGCGGCGGGCGGGCCGGCGGGTGGCAGCCAACTACGGGCTGGACCCGCGGCTCGGCAAGTACTACCGCAGCGCGTGCTTGGCCTGCGGGGCGGTGGTGCAAGCGCCGCCGCCTGCGGCCGAGTGCGACGCCTGCGGCAGCCGGCGTCTCGTCAAGGGGGTGCTGGACCGGCTGACGGAGATCGCCGACCGGCCGGAGCCGGAGTCGCCGCCCCACCGGCCTCCCTACATCCACCAGGTCCCCTTGGAGTTCGTGCCCGGAGTGGGCCCCCGCACCTTGGCGCGCCTTTTGGCGGCTTTTGGTTCGGAGATGGCCGTGCTGCATCGGGCAAGCCGCGAGGAGCTGGCACGCCTGGCCGGGGAAGCGGTGGCCGACCGGATCCTCCTGGCCCGCAGCGGTAGGCTCCCCGTGGAGGCCGGCGGCGGGGGCACCTACGGGCGCGTCCTATCGGCGGATTTTCCCCGTGGCTAGCGGTTTCGCAGGCGCACAGCCCGCTTGTCCTTGCCGTCGCGGCCGGAGGCGATGCTAACCGGCGCCGCGGCCGCATAGGGATAGGGTGCAAGTCGGACGAGGAGTGGGCGCCGGTGGCCGGCCGTTGGCCAGACATCCTCCGAGGGTACTTCCGCCGCCGCACGGCGACATATCTGTGCGTGCTCATCGTGTTTGCCATGGGTGTGGTCTTCGGCGGGCTCGCCGTGGGGCACGTGGACGAGACGGACCGCTCCGCGTTGGCCCAGTATGTGGAGGGTCTCTTGGCCCGCGGGCAGGCACGCGCGCTCGCGCCGGCGGAGGAGGTCATGCGGCAGGCGGTCCTAGATGACCTGCTCAAGACGGTGGGGCTGGTGGGGCTGTTGGGCCTGTCCGTCATCGGCGCGCCGCTGGTTTTAGGCGTCGTGTTCCTGCGCGGCTTCGTGCTAGGCTTTACCGGCGCGTTCCTCATGGACCAGATGCAGCTGAGGGGTCTCGTGGTGGCCCTGGTGTCGCTTTTACCCCACAACGTATTGGCAGTGCCGGCGGTGCTGGTGGCGGGCGCCAGTGCCGTGGGGTTCTCCGTGACCGCGGCCCGGGTGCTCCTGGGACGGCGCGACATCCACATCTCCCATCACTTTCTTAGTACCCTGCTGCTTTTGGCCGCCAGCGGGGCCGTGCTTGTGGCGGCGGCCTTCGTGGAAGCCTATGTGACGCCGGTGCTGATGGACGCGGTCACCCGTTTTCTGCCCTAGAGGGTGACGGGCTTCGGGGAGGGCGGCTGCCGTTGAGCGCGGAACGCCTGGACGCTGGATGGCGCTGGCGGCTGTGGCTGCGTACGGCCGCCGTCGCCCTGCTGGTGCTGTCGGTTCTGTTCCACGTGTACCGATGGATGTGGCCGGAAAGCCGGGACCCCAACCGGCCGCCTCCGGCTGCGCCGCTGGTGGCTGCCGCGGCAGGTGCGCATCGGCGCGGCGCCGAAGTTCCGTAACATACGGATTCGGCGGCCCGCATCGGCGGGTTTCCAGGAGGTGAGGGGCCATGCCGGGCGGTGCGCGCGTCGCGTTGATCGTCCTCGACGGCGTCGGCGTCGGGGAGCTGCCCGACGCGGTCCGTTTTGGGGATGTGGGCAGCAACACGCTGCGCAACACTGCGCTGGCCGTGGGCGGCTTGCGGCTGCCTGAGCTGGGCCGGCTGGGCTTGGGGAATATCCTCGATGTGCCGGGGGTGCCCCCCGATCCGGCGCCCATCGGCTGCTACGGCCGCATGGCGGAACAGGCGGCCGGCAAGGACACCACCAGCGGCCACTGGGAGCTGGCCGGCGTCATCCTCGACCGGCCGTTTCCCGTTTACCCCAACGGTTTCCCCCCGGAGGTCATTGACGCCTTCACCGCCGCCATCGGGCGCGGTGTCCTGGGGAACAAGCCGGCTTCCGGGACGGCCATCATCGAAGAGCTGGGCGCCGAGCACATGCGCACCGGCAAGCCCATCGTCTACACGTCCGCCGACAGCGTGTTTCAGATCGCGGCCCACGAGGACATCATCCCGGTGGAGCAGCTGTACGAGCTGTGCCGCATCGCCCGGGAGATCCTGACGGGGGAGCACGCCGTCGGGCGCGTCATCGCCCGCCCGTTTGTGGGCAGCCCGGGCCGGTTTCAGCGCACGCCCCGGCGGAAGGATTTCAGCCTCCCGCCGCCGCGGCCCACCGTCTTGGACCGGTTGGTGGCGGCCGGGATCCCGGTGTTCTCGGTGGGGAAGATCGAGGACATCTTCGCCGGGCGGGGCATCACCGCCGGCCAGCGCACCGAAAACAACATGCAGACCGTGGACGGGGTGCTGCACCGCCTGCGCACCGAACCCGGACCGTGCTTGATCTTCGCCAACTGCATCGATTTTGACATGCTCTACGGCCACCGCAACGATCCCGCGGGCATGGCCCGGGCCCTGGAGGAGTTTGACGCCCGGGTGCCCGAGCTCCTCGGGGCGCTGCGGCCCGGGGACATGCTGCTCGTGGTGAGCGATCACGGCAACGACCCGACGACGCCCAGCACCGACCACGACCGGGAGCACGGGCTGCTGCTGTGCTACAGCCCGGGCGGCCGGGCCGGCGTGAACCTGGGGACCCGGGCCACGTTCGCCGACGTCGCGGCCACGCTGGCGGAGCTGTTCTCCGTCGACCGTCCCGAGGCGGGGACGAGTTTCCTCAAGGACGTTTTGGGGTGACGGCATGCGGGTCCAAGACCTGATCGTCAAAAAGCGGGACGGGGGCGAGCTGACCGAGGCCGAGATCCGGTACCTGATCGATGGGTACGTGCGGGGCGAGGTCACCGACTACCACATGGCGGCCTGGTGCATGGCCGTGTACTTTCGGGGCATGTCCGACGCGGAAACCGCCGCCTTGACGATGGCCATGGTGGAGAGCGGGGAACGGGTGGATTTGAGCCCCATCGCCGGCATCAAGGTGGACAAGCATTCCACCGGCGGCGTGGGCGACACGACCTCCCTGGTGCTGGTGCCGCTGGTGGCCGCCTGCGGGGCGCCGGTGGCCAAAATCTCCGGGCGCGCCCTGGGCCACACCGGCGGTACCTTGGACAAGCTGGAGTCCATCCCGGGCATGCGGGTGGAGATGGACATCGCGGAATTTGTAGACAGCGTCAACCGGGTCAAGGCCGCCATCATCGGCGCCACGGCCACGCTGGCTCCCGCGGACAAAAAGCTGTACGCGCTGCGAGACGTGACCGGCACTACGGAGAGCCTGCCCCTGATCGCGGCCAGCATCATGAGCAAGAAGCTGGCCGCGGGCGCCGACGGCTTGGTCCTGGACGTGAAGACGGGGCGGGGCGCGCTGCTCAAGCCCTTGGAGCAGTCCATGGCACTGGCCAAGACGATGGTGGCCATTGGCGCGCGCGCCGGGTGCCGCACCGTAGCCCTGGTCACCGACATGGACCAGCCGCTGGGCTACGCCATCGGCAACGCCCTGGAAGTGAAGGAGGCCATCGCCCTTTTGCGGGACGAGGGGCCGCCGGACCTGCGGGAACTGGTGCTGGCGCTGGGCACGGAGATGCTGCTGCTCGCGGAGCTGGCCACGGATCCGACCGACGCTCGGCAGAAGCTGGTGCGGGCGCTGAAGAGCGGTGCCGCGCTGGAGAAGGCCCGGGAGATCACGGCCAACCAGGGCGGCGATGTCCGCTGTGTGGACGACCCGGACCGCCTGCCGCGGGCGCCCGTGATCGCCCAGGTGGAGGCGCCCGTGGACGGATGGGTCGACGCCATCGACAGCCTGGCCCTGGGCCTCATCACCATGGAGCTGGGCGCCGGGCGCCGCCGCAAGGGGGACACCATTGACCCGTCCGTAGGCCTCGTCTTGAGGGCCAAAGTCGGCAGCCGGGTACAGGAGGGCGACCCCTTGTGCGAGGTCCACGCCGCCAGCCCCCAGGCCTTGGCCGCGGTGGTGGACCGGGTGCGGGCGGCCTTCTCCATCAGCCCGCGGCCGCCGCGGCTGCGTCCCCTGATCTTTGCGCGCATCACCGCCTAGGCCCCGCAGCAGCGCAGCGGTTCGCCGGGTGCGGCCGGGTCGCGGGCGTGCTACTCCCTCCGGGCGGTGAATAGGCATGAGAGGAGGAGACCTGTCCGGAGGGGGGCTCACAGGTGCGCGCCACCGACATAAACAGCCCGGGAAAGCGCCACGACGACACGCGGGGCCGGGCCGCGCTCGCGCCGCGGAAACCGACCCACGCACGGGCCTGGCAGAAGCCGTTGGCTGTGTTCATCGGACTGGCCCTGTGGTTGTTGGCTGCCGGCCATATCGTCTACGGGCAGGGAGCGCCGGGCCTAGAACTGTCCGCCCGGTCCGCGGTCCTCATCGACGCCTACAGCGGGCGTGTCCTGTTTGAGAAGAACGCCCACGAACCGCTGCCGCCGGCCAGCGTCACCAAGGTGTTTACCCTGGTGGTGGCCTTGGAAGCGCTGCGGGACGGACGGGTCGGTCCCGACGACCTCGTCACCGTCAGCCGCCGGGCCGCCGGCATGGGCGGCACCCAGGTGTACCTGGAAGTGGGCGAGCAGATGACGCTGCGGGACCTGCTGTACGGGATCGCGGTGGAGTCGGGCAACGACGCGGCCGTGGCGGTGGCGGAGTATATCGCCGGCAGCGAGGAAGCCTTCGCCCGGCTCATGAACGAGCGGGCGCGGGCCGTGGGGGCGCGCAACACGGACCTGAGCAACGCGTCGGGCTTGCCGCCGGCGGACATCGGCATGCCCGGCCGCAACCACGTGACCTCGGCCTATGACATCGCCATCGTGGCTCGCTACGGCTATACGCTGCCCATGTTTGAGGAGCTGGTGTCCACGTACGGCCCGTACCGGGTGCGGGTGGGCACCAGGGCCGAGCGGGAGTTCTGGAACCGCAACCGCCTGCTGCGCTTCTACGAAGGCGCCAACGGCATCAAGACCGGCTACACGCAAGAGGCCGGCTACTGCTTGGCGGCCAGCGCCGTGCGCAACAACCTCCACCTGATCGCCGTGGTGCTGGGCGCCCCGACGCGCGAGGACCGGGACGAGGACATCCGCACCCTGCTGAATTGGGGCTTCAGCCAGTACGAGGCCCAGGCGGTGGTCCGGCAGGAGGAGTCGCTGGGCCAGGTGCAGGTAGCCAAGGGACTGGCCGACGGCGTGGCGGTCTACCCCGAACGGCCGTTGTTTGTGGCCGTTCCCCGCGGCGGGCAGGCCGAGGTGCAGCGGGAGGTGCACCTGCCCGAACGGGTTCTGGCGCCCGTCAAGAGCGGCGCCCCCTTGGGCGAGCTGGTGATCCGCCTGGACGGCCAGGAAGTGGACCGGGTGGCGCTGGTGGCGGGCGAGGACGTGCCCCGGGGCAGCGCCTGGGACCTGGTGCTGCGCACGCTGCGCCGGATGATGGGCAGCTTGCTGTCGTGAGGTGCCCCCGGCGTTTCACCCCGGAGAGGTCCCCATGCGGCGTCGTTCAGCGGGCCCGGGTCGTCCCGGCACGAGGCGGGCGGCCGGGCCTCGCGCCGCGCACGTGCAGGTGGTTGGCAGGAATTGCTGCGACAATCACGAACAGTTTCACCCTGGTTTCCAGGGGGTGCAGCTACGTGCAGATGGAAGCGCGGCGCATGGCAGACAGCCTGATCGTCCGCCTCGAGGGTGAATTGGACCTGCACACCGCCGACGCCTTCAAAGCTTTTGTCCGCGCCGAAATGGAGGCCGCCGGGCGCGTGCGCAACCTGATCCTCGACCTGCGGGGAGTGCCTTTCATCGACAGCTCCGGGATCGGCGCGATCTTGGGCCGCTGCCGGGAAATCCGGGAGGAGCGGTCCGGGCGCGTCGTGGCGCTGGCGCCTCGGCGGCCCGTGCGCCGGGTCATGGAACTGTCGGGGCTGCTGCGGCTGGTGGACGTGGCCGAAACGCAGCGGGAGGCGCTGGCCATGCTGAAGGAGGGGAACCCGGTTTCATGACGCTGCCTGAGGGAATCCAGAATCAGGTTACCCTGGAGTTTCCCAGTAAACCCGAGAACGTGGCCTTCGCGCGCACGGCGGTGGCGGTGTTCGCCTCGCAGCTGGACTTCACCATGGACGAGCTGGACGAGATCAAAGTGGCGGTGTCGGAGGCCGTCTCCAACGCCGTCATCCACGCGTACGGCGAGGAAACCGGCATGATCCGGGTCGAGGCGGCCATCACCACCGGGGGCGAGCTGGTGCTGCGGGTCAGCGACGCCGGGCGCGGCATCGAGGATGTGGACACGGCCCGGCAGGCCCAGTGGACAAGCCGCCCCGAGGAGCGGATGGGGCTCGGGTTCACCTTCATGGAGCAGTACATGGACCATGTGGACGTGGAGTCCGCGCCAGGCGCCGGCACCCGGGTGACCTTGCGCAAGGCGCCCGCCCAGGCCCGCATCGCCCACTGAAGGAGGCGATGGCGGTGGAGACGGCGCCGTTGCCCCAAGGCGCGCCCACGCCGGGGCGCGCGCCCGACGTCTTGTCGCCAGAAGAAGTCCGGCGGCTCCTGGCGCAGGCCCAGGCCGGCGACGGGGAGGCGCGGGAACGCCTCGTGCAGGCCAACCTGCGCTTGGTGGCCAGCGTGGCCTCCCGGTTCGTGGGACGAGGGCTGGAGTTTGACGACTTGTTCCAAATCGGATGCCTGGGCCTGGTCAAGGCCATCGACCGGTTTGACCTCCGGTTTGACGTGCGATTCGCCACCTACGCGGTGCCGGTCATCATCGGCGAGATCCAGCAGTGGCTCCGGCAGCAGCACCCGCTGCGCGTCGGCCGCAGCCTGCACGATCTGGCCGCCCGGTCGGCCGCGTGCCGGGCCCAGCTGGCCCAGCGGCTGGGCCGCACCCCGACGCCGGCGGAGATCGCCGCCGCGCTGGCGGTGGACAAGGAAGAGGTGGTGGCGGCGTTGGAGGCGGTCCAGTCGGTGCAGTCGCTGGATGAGGCCTTGCCCGGAGGCGACGGGGACGAGCTGCGCCTCGGGGACCGCGTCGCCGCGCCGGTGGACGGGGAAACCCTCGTCGACCAGCTGGCCCTGCGGGCCGCCATGGCCCGTTTGAACGAATGGGACCGGCGCCTGGTGCTCTTGCGCTTTTTCCTGGACTTGCCCCAGACGGAAGTGGCCCGCCGGCTGGGCGTGTCGCAAGCCCACGTGTCCCGCTCCGAGCAGCGCATCTTGCGCACCTTCCGCGAGTGGCTGGCGTGAACCGCCGGCCCAAGATCCTGCCGCCGGCACCGGATATTGCCGAAAGGGGCGCCGCCGCGCCGGTCGAACTGCTCCCGTAGGTCAACGGAATGGCGTCTCCCCCAGCCGCGCTCGTCGCAGCAGTCGTCGAGACTTACGTCGAGTATTGCGTCGAACCCGACGTCGGAGGAGTGGACCCGTGCAAGTGACCACCATCGAAGGGGAGCGCATTCGCCTGCGGCCCATTGAGCCCGCCGACTACCCGCTTCTGGTGCAGTGGGGGCGCGATCCCGAATTGAGCCGGCTTCTGGAAGGCGATTACCCCCAGTCGCTGGATGAGTGTCCCGCCTGGCACCAGAAGATCCTCAGCAACCGTCACCGGCAGCTGTTCGGAATCCAGCTGACCGCGGGCCGCCTGATCGGCGATGTCGAACTGGACCACATCGCCTGGCGCAGCGGCGACGCCGAGCTGCGCATCCGCATCGGCGAGCGGGAGCACTGGGACCGGGGCTACGGCACCGAAGCCGTGATCCTTCTGCTGCGTCACGCGTTCTTGACGATGAACCTGAAGCGGGTGTACCTGCGCGTCTTTTCCTTTAATGAGCGGGCCATCCGCTGCTACCGCAAGGCCGGTTTCAAGCGGGAAGGGGTTCTCGTGCGCCGCACCGCCGACGGCCAGCAGCGGGAGGTACTGCTGATGCGCATCCTGCGGGATGAGTTTCTGCAGGCGCAGCCGTGGCCAGCGCGTGCCGGCTGAGGCCGCCTGGCCGCGCCGGTCAGGAGCGCCGGCCATTGGCTTGGCCGCTCGCTTCCCAGCGCCGCCCCGGACCCCCGGAGGCAGGCGCTTTTTTTCTCCCGGGGCCGCGCAAGGATTCCCCCTCCCCACGTAGAAGACTTCGTGGAACCGCGCAGGAAAAGCGACCATTATTTCCCCTGGCCGTGGAGGGAGGCGGATTATGCTCGATATACTCGTCAAAGGCGGTCCGGTGATGATTCCCCTGCTGTTCTGTTCGGTCCTGGCCGTGGCCGTGGCGTTGGAGCGGCTATGGTACCTGTACAGCACGCGGGTGGATTCGGAGGACTTGATGGACGAGGTGAAACTTGCCCTCAGCCAGGGAAAGCTGCTGGAGGCGGTGCAAATTGCCAAGCGCTCCCGCAGCCAAGTGGCGGCCCTGGTGGCCACAGGGATCGCGTATTCGGATCGTCCCCGGGAGGAGCTGAGGGAAGTCCTCGATGAAGTGGGCCGGGCCGAATTGTACAAGATGGAGCGGCGGCTGGTCATCCTGGACCTGGTGGCCACCGTTTCCCCGCTGTTGGGCCTCTTGGGCACCGTAACCGGCATCATCCGTACGTTTAACGTCATTGGTGCCCTACAGGGCCTCGGTTCACCCCAAGACCTGAGCCTCGGCATCGCCGAGGCGTTGATCACCACCGCGGCGGGGCTGATCATCGCGATCCCCACTGTCGCCCTGTACCACTGGATCAGCAGCATCATCGACCGCCGGGTGGAGGAAATGAACCGCCGCAGCGGCGAGCTCCTGGAAGCGTTGGCCGCCCTGAGGGGTGAGTGACGTGGCCATCCAGCGGCAGCGCCGGCGGGGACCGGCGATCAATATCGTGCCCTTGATCGACGTCATGTTCTTCCTCGTGCTGTTCTTCGTCGTGTTTACCACCTTCCGCTCGGATCCGCTCGGGATCCGCGTCGATTTGCCCCGGGCCGCGACCGGTGCGGTGCAACAACAGTCCGAATTGCGCATCACCGTAACCCAGCAGGGTGCCATGTTCGTAAATGGAAAAGCGGCCTCCCCGGAGCAGGTGCGGGCGCGGGTGCAGGAGGCCGTCGCCCGGCGCCCGGACACCTTGATCATCGTAGCGGCTGACCGCCGCGCCGCCTACGACCACGTGGTGCGGGCCATGGACGCGGCGCGCCAAGGCGGCGGCGTCCGCATTGCGCTCAGCGTGGAACCCCAGCAATGATCCGTTGCCTGTTCCATGAGGGAAGCCGGTGCCAGGAGGCGTGAGGCGGAAGGTCCCAGCCGGGGCCGCCGCTTTCGGCGAGGCAGGTGAACCAGCCATCAAGCCACTGTTCGCGGACGAACACGAAGAGGAATCCGGGCTGCACTGGTTCCTGGTCATTTCGGTCGTCTTGCACGCGCTGCTGCTGTTGCTGTGGCCCCACTGGCAGGCCGTGCTGGTGTCGGGGCCCGGCCTTGACGAGGGCGGCGTGATCGAGATCGTCAACTTCCCGGGGCAGCCGTTGCCGCAGCCGCAGCCGCCGCGGCCGGGGCAGCCGGTGCCGTCGGCGGTGGAGCGCCCGCGCGCGGCGGAGCCGCCGCCGGCGCCGGAGCCGGCGCCTAAGCCGGAACCGGAGCCGCAGCCCCAGCCGCAGCCGCAACCGGCGCCTGAGCCCAAGCCGGAGCCTGAGCCGGCGCCGCCGCCGGAACCTGAACCGGAACCCGTGGCCGAGCCGGCGCCTCAGCCGGAACCGGAACGTGAGCCGGAACCGGAACCTGAGGCCGAGCCTGAACCAGTCCCTGAACC